>JAYTOQ010000362.1:0-4595 GCA_043747665.1 Polyangiaceae bacterium
GATGCCGCCGTCCTCTACTGGGTCGGCTGCGCTGCGAGCTACGACGACCGCGCGAAGAAGATCGCGCGTGCCACCGCGCGCCTCATGAAGATGGCGGGCGTCGACTTTGCCATCCTCGGGCAAGAGGAGAGCTGCACCGGCGATCCGGCGCGTCGCGCCGGCAACGAGCTCCTCTTCGCGACGCTCGCCGAGGGCAACGCTGCGGTGCTCAACACGTACAAGGATCAGGGCGGCATGAAGCAGGTGGTGACGGCCTGCCCGCACTGCTTCAACACGCTGAAGAACGAGTACCCCGACTTCGGCGCGAAGCTCGAGGTCGTTCACCACACCGATTTCCTCCTCGGGTTGCTCGCCGAGCAGAAGCTGCATCCGAAGAAGCCCGTGATCGGTCGCGTCGTCTATCACGACAGCTGCTATCTCGGCCGCTACAACGACATCTACGAGTCGCCGCGCGAGATCCTCAAGCTCATCCCCGGCGTCGAGCTGGTAGAGCCCGACTACTGGAACAAGACGCGCGGCCTCTGCTGCGGCGCCGGCGGCGCGCAGATGTGGATGGAAGAGCAGAACACGAACCGCGTGAACGTGAAACGCACGCTACAGCTCGTGGACACTGGCGCGAAGACCGTCGCGAGCGCGTGCCCGTTCTGCATGACCATGCTCACCGACGGCCTGAAATCCCAGAGCCTCGAGGACACCGTCAAGCAGATGGATGTCGCCGAGCTGCTCGACCTCAGCTGCGCGGTCGACGAGAAGCCCGTCGTCGCCCCGCCTCTTGCGCCGGTCGCCTCCGAGGTCGTGGAAGCCGTTCCCGCCGAGTGACCTGCCGCGCGAGTCGACCCTGTGGATGAGCAGGTTCGCGGCGGTGTTGACGCTGACGGCCATCGCGAGATGAAGCCGAGATCCGTCGTCGTGGTATCACCTTCTTCATGTCGATCTGCCCCATCTGCGGCGCGGAGGTGGCGCCGCGTTCCGGAAACAAGGCGTTTCCGTTCTGCACTGCACGCTGCAAGTCGATCGATCTCGGCAAGTGGCTGAACGAGGACTACCGCGTCCCTGCGACGCCAGACGAGGCGGGCGAGGGCGACGAGGACGCACCCGCGCCCGGCGGGGCGGGCGTTCCGGACCCGCAAGGCGGCTCGCCAGGAAAACCAGATATGCGACACTGATGGACATGCGCCGCTTCATCGTCTCGCTGTCTCGCTTCGTCGCGCCGTCTGCGCTTCTCCTGCTCTCGACCACGCCGGCCTCCGCGCAGGACACGACGCCGCCGCCACCGGCGCTCGCGGTGCCTCCGCCGCTCGATCCCAGCGTGCCAGGCTCGCAGCCCGGTGATCCCAGCCAGCATGGCCAGACCACGACGCCGGAGCAGGCGACCACCGCCAAGCTCGACGAGGCGGAGCGTGACGACAACGGCCGCAAGTTCGAGCTCGTCTGGTTCGACGCGCATCTCGGCGGGTCGTACATCGACATGCGTCAGTTCTCGTCGAGCTCGCTCCAGCTCGAGAAGGCGAGCTCGGCGGGACCGATGGTCTCGATCGGCGCTGGGCTACGCTTGGTCATTCTCGTCCTCGGCGTACGCGCGAAGTACAACGCGCTCTCCGCGTTCAACATGTGGCAGGTCAACGGCGAGCTCGGGTTCAAGATCCCGATCGGCAAGGTCGACCTCCTCATCGGCGGCCACGGCGGCTACTCGTTCGTCGGCAGCCTCGGTGACGGCACGGTCGCCGCGAACAGCGGCGGTACTCCGACCAACGCCGACGCGGTGAAGATCCGCGGCTTCAACGCAGGCCTCGACTTCGCGCTCGACTACTACATCACCGACACCTTCTCGATCGGCGGCGGCGCCTTCGCCGACTTCCTCTTCCTGAACCGCCCGCCCGTCGACAAGCCCGCCGGCCTCCCGCCACAGGCCGCGGCGGCTCTCGACAACGACCCGCTCTACAAGGAGTCCGGCACCAGCGCGGGCCTGCAGCTCGGCGGCGCGCTGCGCCTTGGCGTGCATTTCGGTTTGTGAACCGCAGCTCGGTTCGGAACCGTAAAAGCAGCTCGTTTGTAAGCGATTCACGCGCGCGCTAAGCTGCGCGCGTGCTGTCGTGGATACGCTGGATCGCGCCGTCGCTCGTGCCGGCGCTGCTGGTCCTGGCGGTCGTCTACTTCAGCGATCGCCGGCGTGAGCCGCTGCCGCTGGTGCTGCTGGTGTTCGTGCTGGGCGGCGTCGGCAAGGGTGTGACCTATTACGCCGAGCTTCGCGCCTCGGCGTGGACCGGTCTCGACATGACGGCGCAGGTGGCGGGCGACACCGGCTCGCTCCTCTTCCTGTTCGGCTTCGCCGCGCCGATTCGCGAGGCTTCGAAGGTCGCTGCGATGTGGCCCGCTTTCCGCTCCAAGCACTTCGACGAGCCGGTCGACGGCCTCGTCTACGCATCGTCCGCGGCGCTCGGCTTCGCGTGCATCGAGAACGCCATCACGCTGCGCGGGAATCCCATCGGCTGGATCTGGATCGCGCGAACGGCCGTCGCGCTTCCCGCGCACGTCTTCTTCGCGTGCATGTGGGGCTACGCGCTCGGCCGCGTGAAGACCATCAAGCGTCCGGGGCCGCTCTTTCCCGTCGCGTGGCTGATCGCGACGGCGGCGCACGGCCTCTACTCGCACCTCGTCTACGGTCGGGGACCGGGCGCGCTCGTCGGGACGCTGCCGCTGCTCCTCGCGATGGCGATGGTCACGGTCTTCGCCGCGCGCGATCTCCACGCGCGCGGTGCGCGCTCGTCGCGGAGCTCGATGCTGCTCGAGCGCGTGTCGACGCTCTACGTGGCGGGGCCGCCGAGCTTGCAGACCGTGCGCGACGTCCTCCGTCGCGAGGGGCAGCCGATCACGCTGCGGTGGATCGTCTTCGGCGCGCTCGTCACGGTCGGCGCGATGACGGCGGGGCTCGCCGCGTCCGTCGCGTTCGGTCACTGGGCGCACGTCGATTTCTCGCTCGTCGACGAGCACGACGTGACCACTACCGCTCCGGTCGCGCTCCTCGGCGCCGGCCTCCTCGCGGCATTCCCGTTCAGCGGCTACCTGATCGCGAAGGCGTCGAACCTCCCTACGCTCCTCGAGCCGGCGCTCGCCTCCGGGCTCGCCATCGTCTTCATGCTCGTGATGCTGGGGCTGGCCGCCCCCGTGGCCCTGGTCTTCGCGCTCGCGTTCTCCCCGATCGCCTGGGGATTGGCTTGCGCGGGCGCCTGGGTTGGCCGTCCGGCGCGCTAGGCTGGGCCGGTAGCCTTGACTTTCACGGGGTCCCCCGTAAAGTGCGCGGTCCCTAGCCCCCTTTCCCGGGCTTTTGTAGAGGATTTCCGCCGTGGCCAACCACCCGTCCGCCGAGAAGCGCAACCGTCAGCGTGTCAAGCGCACCATCCGTAACCGCGCCGTGTCGAGCACGGTCCGTACGCTCGTCAAGAACGTTCGCACCGCCCTCCACGCGAAGGATGCGGCCGCCGCTGCCAGCGCGCTCAAGATCGCGATTGTCAGTCTCGACAAGGCGTCGACCAAGGGCGTCCTCCACCCGAAGGCTGCCTCGCGCACGATCTCTCGGCTCTCCGCGCAGCTCCACAAGCTCGGCGCCGCCAAGTAATTTCTACCGCCACCCACCGTCACCCAACGCCAGCCAACGCCACGCACGCACGCGCCGCGCCGGTGTTGACCGATCCCGACGCGAACAGGGATCGAGCGCACGCCGCGCGGGAAGCGCTCGTCGGTAGGACGATCGCAGGGCGCTACATCCTGCGCGGCCTTCTCGGTCACGGCGGCATGGGCGCCGTTTACGAGGCGGAGCACGTCGGGCTAGGCAAGCGCGCCGCGATCAAGTTCGTCGACCCGGAGTTCGCGACCGACGAGAAGGTCGTCGCGAGGTTCGCGCGCGAGGCGCGGGCCATGAGCGCCATCGAGAGCGCACACATCGTGACCGTGTTCGACGCGGGCACCGAGGACGGACGTCCCTTCCTCGTGATGGAGCTGCTGCGCGGCGAGGACCTCGGCCAGCGACTGCGCCGGCTCACGCGGATCCCGCTCGGCGAAGCGATGCACGTCATCGCGCAGGTGCTGAAGGGCCTCGCGCGCGCGCATGCGGCGGGGATCGTGCATCGCGATCTCAAGCCCGACAACGTGTTCCTCGTGAAGCACGACACCGATCCGCTCTTCGCGAAGATCGTCGACTTCGGCATCTCCAAGATCGAGCGGCCGCGCGACACGACGAGCCCGCTCGCGCTCACGGGTCGCGGCACGGTGCTCGGGACGCCGTTCTACATGTCCCCGGAGCAGGCGCAGGCCTCGCCCGACGTGGACCGTCGCACGGATCTCTACAGCGTCGGCGCCATCCTCTTCGAGTGCCTCACCGGGCGACCGCCGCATACGGGCGAGAGCTACGAGCAGGTCATCCTGTCGATCTGCATGCGCGATGCACCGGAGGTGTGGACCATCGACCCGTCGGTGCCCGCGCCGGTCTCGGCGTTCGTCGCGCGTGCCCTCGCCCGCGATCGCAACAAGCGCTTCGCGACGGCGGAGGCGATGCTCGCCGCGCTGCACGAGGTGGCGCCGGAGGAGCGCGCGCGTGT
>JAYTOQ010000363.1:0-1589 GCA_043747665.1 Polyangiaceae bacterium
TGGTGGTCGCGCAGTGGGCGCTCGACGTGGCGCGCGGCATCGCCACCATCGCGCAGACCACGGGCAAGCATCGACCGCTGTCGCGCCCGGGCCCCGACGCCACCGCGCGGTGGGAGCGCATCGCCATGGCACGTCCGACCGCGGCCATCGGCGGCGGTCTCGCGGCGGGCGTGCTTTACGACACTGACGAGCGCGAGTTCACCACGCGCGCGCGCCTCTGGTCCGAGCTCGGCGAGGTGCCGCTCGACATCGCCGAGCGCGAGGTGAGCCTGCGCCGGCTCGACGCCGCCGAGCGCGGCCTCAAGGCTGAGAAGGCGAAGTCGCCCTGACGCTCGCGCCCGAGATGGCGGCGAGCTTCTCCTCCACCATCATGTCGGCGATGCGGTAGGTGGGCGTGCCGGTCTTCGCGCTGCGGTCCGCGATCTCGTGGATGGTGTCGTAGATCTCGAGCGTCTTGGTTCGCGACTTCTGCGCGTCGTAGCCGAGCACTTCCTGCGCAACGTTGACGAGGCCACCCGCGTTGATGGCGTAGTCGGGCGCATAGAGGATGCCGCGCGCGTGCAGGTCGTCGCCGTGGCGAGGCTGCGCGAGCTGGTTGTTGGCGGCGCCGGCGACGATCTTCGCGACGAGGTGCGGGATGGTGCTGTCGTTGAGAGCGGAGCCGAGCGCGCACGGAGCGATGACGTCGCACGCGATGTGGAAGATCTTGTCGAGCGGCACGACGATCGCGCCGAACTCGCGCGTCGCGCGCTCCGCCTTGAGCGGATCGACGTCGGCGACGGAGATCTTCGCGCCCTGCTGGTGCAGCTCCTTGCAGAGGTGATAGCCGACGTGGCCGACGCCCTGCACCGCGACGTGCACGCCCTCGAGCGAGTCGCGACCGAGCTTCGCCTTCACGCAGGCCTCGATGCCGCGGCGGACCCCGAGCGCGGTGAACGGCGAGGGATCACCGGAGCCACCGTTCGCGACATCGACGCCGGTGACGTTCTTCGTCACGCCGCGGATGATCTCCATGTCCTCGAGGCCGGTGCCGCTGTCCTCGGCGGTGATGTAGTGACCGCCGAGGTTCTCGACGAAGCGGCCGAACGCGCGGAAGAGTGCGACGCGATCGAAGTGCTGCTTGGGACGGATGAGGACGCTCTTGCCGCCGCCATGCGCGAGGCCGGCGAGCGCCGCCTTGTAGGTCATGCCGCGCGCGAGGCGGAGCGCGTCGACGAGTGCGTCCTCGTCGGTGTCGTACGGCAGGAAGCGACAGCCACCGAGCGCGGGCCCGAGCCGCGAATCGTGGATGGCGATGATGGCCTTGAGGCCCGTCGCCTTGTCGTGGCTGAAGTGAACTTCGCCGTAGTCGTACGCCTTGAGGTGTCCGAAGAGGTCCATCGCTCGGGCTTCGTACCACGGGAGCCGTTGCGCTCGGCAAGCGAGAAACGCGCAGCGTCGCGCGCGTCACGCATGGCAGAGGTACGACGCAGCGAAGGCTGCAGTACGTCAGCTTGCGGCTCAGCGAACCGCGCCGATGACCGCGCCACATTTCGGACACGCGCTCGCGTAGCCGCGACGCCACGGGAGCGCCTTCGTCGGGCGGCCAC
>JAYTOQ010000364.1:0-4238 GCA_043747665.1 Polyangiaceae bacterium
AACTCGCCGGCGACATCGTGCGCGAGAAGACGCTCGCGATTCTTCGTGAAGACCGTCGGCACGAAGCTCTCTTCGACCATGTCCATGTCCAAGAACCAGCGGAAGAGAAGGTTGTAGTTGAGCTGCTCGCAGAACTGGCGCTCGCTGCGGACCGTGTAGAGCGCCATCAGCAGCGTCGCCTTCAGCAGCCGCTCGGGCGGGATCGACGGGCGCCCGACCTCCGAATACATCGCGCTGAACACCGGGGAGAGCTTGCTCAGCGCTGCGTCAGCAAGCTTCTTGATCGCTCGAAGCGGGTGGCGGCCGGCACCCGAGCCTCCGGAGACATGAGCATCAGCATCGAGGACTGCTTCGTGTTCGCGCCGCGCATATCTTTAATCGATCACACCGGATCGCACCTGTCGATCCCTTCGCGGGCGTTTTTCAGCAGCCTGCTAGTGGGTGTCCCTAGATCCGGCCGATCAAAAGCTGGATCAAATCGATCGGTTGCACGAATGGATTGTGTCGCGGCGTCGCGCATGATCAAAAATCTCGATGCACCGACACGCGCTCACGGACGAGCAGTGGCGTCGCTTGCGGGCCGTCTTGCCGAAGCAGAAGGCTGGGCCTGAGGCAACGCGCGGCGATCGTCTCTTCATCGAAGCCGTTCTTTTTCGCGCAAAAACAGGCCTGCCGTGGCGAGATCTGCCCGAGCGGTTTGGCCCGTGGAAGTCGGTCTACAACCGATTCTCGAACTGGGCGAAGAAGGGGCACTGGGCGACCATCTTCAAGGAGCTGCAGTTAGAGGTCGATGAGACCGGCTCGATCCTCGATGGCTCTATCGTTCGCGCACACCAAGATGCGTCGGGCGGAAAAGGGGGGTCCAACGCAATGCTCTGGGCCGTTCTCGAGGAGGTTTTTCAACCAAGCTCCACGCCGTCGTCGATACCAAAGGCCGCCCGATCTACATCGCGCTCACGCCGGGGCAGCGGCACGAAATGATCATGGCCGACGAGCTCCTCGCCAATGCGAACGGCAAGGCGCTCATCGCCGACACTGGTTACGACTCGAATCGCTTTCGCCAAGCAGTCCGCGACAACGGCATGAAGCCCGTCATCGGCTCCAAGCCCGAACGACCGCGCAAGCTTCCAAAGAGTCGTGCGCTCTACGCCAAGCGCTTTCTCGTCGAGTGCTTCTTTCACAACTTGAAGCGCTTCCGCGCCATCGCGACACGCTTCGAAAAGACCGCCCGCAACTTCCTCGCCCTCACCCAGGTGGCGTGCGCATGGCTCTGGCTCGCGGAAAACTAGGGACACCCCCTAGAGCGACCAACGCTTTGAATACAGCCTAAATTGCGACTAAGCGGCGATCGGCATTCGGCGGTGAGTCGTCTCGAGATTGACGATGGCGGCTGCTCGTCGCACGTCGAATAGGTTCTTTCGGACACCCAGATATCGAGCGCGGCGGCCCTGCTTCCTTCCGAGGTGTGCGAGTCGATGCTCGACCGCAACGCGCTCGCGAAGGCGGTGTCGGCCGATCGGCGCGGCGATCAGCTTGCGGAGTCGGTGTTGGAGCTGCTCGTCCTCGGCGATGCTGACGGTTCGACCCGATTCGAGCGACGCCATCGTGCAGCGACTGCGCTGCGGGCATCGCCCGCAGGCTTCGGGGTCGAACTCGACGACGGAGCCGGGCTCGAAGTGTTCGATCTCGCCGGCAGGGCATTGAATCGTGCGATCGCGCATGTTGATGACGAAGTCGGCTTTGGTGAAGAGCTTGCCGTTGCGGGCGACCCATGGCTTGCAGAGGACTTCGCCGCGACGCGCGAGCACGTCCTGTACGAGCGAACTGCCGATGTAGCCGCGATCGATGTGAAGCGCGGATATCTCGGAGCGGTCTGGTAGGCGAGCGATGTCATCGCGCAGCAGAGGAGCCGCTTCTTCTTCCGGGCGATTGGCGGGCGTGACTGCGCACGGTGACCCATCAGCGACACCGGGATGCGGCGTACCGGGGACCGTGCCTGGCCGTCAGCCGAGCGTCTTCTTGAAGGCCGCAGGGGTCATCTCTTCGAGCGGCAGGGCGAAGAGATCGCGGTGTGTGCCGAGGCGGTCGAAGGCCCACGTGAGGTACGCCTGCGCGGGGACCCGCTGGGCACGGCAGGTGGCGATGATGCCGAGGAGCACGCACGCGCGGTGCGCGCCCTCGGTGCTGCCGGCGAAGAGCATGTTGAGGCGCAGCTTGGCGACGTTCTGGAACTCGCGCTCGGTGGGTGAGTTGTCGATGGGAACGATGGGATCATCGACGAAGCGAAAGAGCGCGTCGCCGTGGTTCTTGTAGTAGCGAATCGCCGCCTTCAGCGGCTCGGACGGGAGGAGCGTAGGGTCGACGGCGTCCATCCACTGGACGAAGCTCTCGATGATGGGCCGCATCTGTCGTTGCCGATGTTCGCGGAGCTTGTCGCCGGTGAGACCGAGCTTCTGCGCCTTCTCTTCTTCGCCGTAGATCGCGCCGATGAAGGCACCGCCTTCGGCGGCGAGCACGGGCTGCGTGTCCTCAGCGTCGTGGAACTTCCTGCGGCCGTGGGCGTTGCATCCAGCCTCGAGCACGCGACCCGAGGTGTAGACGGCGTTGAAGCGATGCTCGGCGTCGGCGGTGAGGGTTCCGCGGAACGGCTGGAGCTTCGCGACGACGGCATCACTGGTCTTGTCGGCCTCGTACTGGAAGACCGCGACGTCGCGGTTTCGATAGAGCTCGACGTAGCCGTTGTGCGCGACGGGGAGCTTGGGCACGAGGACCTTCAATCCGGTCCCGTCGGTGGCCATCCAGGGGCTGGCGAGAAGCTGCTTCCAGTGCAGCCCGTCGATGCCTGACAGCAGCTCCGCCGCGCGCTCGATGAACGTGACGAGCGTGCTCATCGCGATGGGCACGCCGCGCTCGGCGAGATCGCGCCTGATGCGGTCGAGCGGCGTGAGCAGCCAGAACTTCTGGTAGACGAGCCACGCGAGCCACTCGCAGGTGATCTTTGAGCGCTCGTAGGGAGCAGGGAGCGAGCGAAGCGTCGTTCGCGCGCCGCACACGCGGCATCGACACGTGAACCGATGAACGACGCGTCGGCGCTGGTGCTCCTTCACGACGTGGAGCTTTTCTTCGATGAGCTCGTCGACCACGTCGAGGGCCGTCTCGCCGCAGCCCGCACACGCGCTCGGGCGCAGCTCGTGCTCCTCGGCCTCGAGATGGCTCGGTAGCGGCTTGCGGCCCGTGGGCTTGGCCTTCGTCTTCGGCGGCTGCTCTTGCGAGAGCTTCTCGGGAGCCAGCGGACGTTGCTCGAACGCGCGCCGCGCCTCGCCCTCGACGGTCGGCGGTGCGACGGGCGGCTTCTCGACCGGGAGCTTTCGGTGCTTGCGTTGCGCGACAGCGAGCAGCTCCGACACGCGCTCGTTGAGCCGCGCGAGCTCGATGATCAGTTGAGCGATCTGCGCCGTGAGGGCGAGCGTCTGCCGGCGAAGCTCCGCGTTCTCCCTTCGCAGCTCCTCCAGCTCGTTCACATGCGAGTAGAGATCATACTTGGAGATCTGTGTCGATCGTCTTCAGTGCTTTTCGTGGTGAGACCGCCGGTACCACCCACGTCGCGCCGCAGTGAAGTCGATGCCCGCGAGGAGGGAGGCGAACGTCGAGCCGTCGATGGACACCTGCGACGCCTCGCCGTCCAGCGGCGGAAGCTGGAAGCTGCCCGCCTCGAGGCGTTTCGCGAGCACGCACCAGCCCGAGCCGTCGAACCACAGCGCCTTCGCGATCCGCCTGCGCTTGTTGAGGAAGAGGTAAAGATGACCGTCGACGGGATCGAGCCCGAGGTGCCGCACGGCGCCTGCGAGTGCGTCGAACGAGCCGCGCATGTCGAGCGGCGCGACCGCCACGAACACGCGCACCGTCGGCGGCAGGCTCAGCACGAGCGCAGCGCCTCGAGCACGCGACGCAGCGTCGCCACCGAGCAGTCGTCGCCGAACTCCACGCGCGCGCCAGCGACCTCGAGCACGTAGCGGCCGCCGCCCGCCAGCTTCCCGCTCGACACAGTGGGGACGAGCTCGACCAGCCCGCGCCTCGGGGGCGGCGGCTTCGGCTCGCGCCGTCGCGACGCGGCGGTCGTACCTCGACGCGCCAGATTTACTTTCCAGGAGTTGAGCGAGCGACCGTCGATGCCATGCGCCCGCGCCCACTCGCCCGCGCTGTAACCCGCGAGCTTTGCTGCGCGCAGGCACCGGCGT
>JAYTOQ010000365.1:0-3359 GCA_043747665.1 Polyangiaceae bacterium
TCGTCGCTCGCGCGTTCGAGACGGAACGGTCAGAGGTTCGCCGCCTCATCCAGCAGCGCCTCGAGTCTCCAGCGGAGAGCGAGACGACGGCGTCGCTGATCCTCGCGCCGCCCGCGTCGACCAGCTCGCTCGATACGGGCAGTCGGCCGCGGCCCTCCGACACGGCGGCGGCGGTCGGCGTGGAGAACATCCTCTCCGGGACCTCGGCCGGGACTTCGGCGCGGTCAAGACGCCGATCGCTCGTGGCGACGGGTGTGCTCGGCGTGGCCCTGCTCGCGTTGCTCATCGGCGTCGGAGTGTCACGCGCCGGCAGGAAGGCGCCGGAGGTGCCGATCGCTGACGCGCAAGCTCCGCCCCAGGCCGCCTCGCCGAGCACCGCGACTCAAGAGCCCGCGATGGTGGATGTGTCGTTCTCCGCGACGCCGACCTCGGCGCGCTTCACCCTCGACGGGGTCCCGCTCGAAGGCAATCCCGCGGAGTCGCGGCGAGCGTCCGACGACAAGCCCCACGTGCTCAACGTCAGCGCGCCTCGCTTCGTGGCGGAGGAGCGTCAGGTACGGCTCGATCGACCGGCTCGAATCGAGCTCTCGTTGATGCCGGACAAGGGGGCGCCGACCGCGGCTCACGCCACGCGCGCCGCGCCGAACCACGACGAGGCGGCCCCCCGGAACAGGCCGGCGCGTCCGTCGAGCGGGATCGACGAGAGCGATCCCTGGGCCGGGAAGGCAAAATGATGCGCTGTTCGCGCTCGCTGCGAACCATCGGCGTCGTGCTCGCCATCGCGTTGATCGCCCCGCGAGCGCGCGCCGACGCACCGGCCGCGGCACCCGAAACGGCCGTCGACGAGGGGCGCCTGCACTTTCAGCGCGGCGTCGCCTTTTACAAAGACCGCGATTACCGCTCGGCGCTGGTCGAGTTCCAGGAGGCCTACCGCGTCGCGCCGAACTACCGCCTGATGTTCAACATCGGCAAGACCCACGCGGAGCTACTGGACTTCGCCGGCGCGCTCGTAGCATTTCGCGAGTACCTCGCCGAAGGCGGAACCGAGATCACCGCAGCGCGCCGTACGGAAGTCGAGACTGACCTTCGCCGCCTGGTGGGACATGTTGCGTCGCTCGAGATCATCGTGAGCGAGGCCGACGCCACGCTCGTTGCCGAGGGGGACCGCCGGGTCGACCTTGGCACTTCGCCGCGCGCGCAGCCGGCGCTCCTGAACAGCGGCACGTGGACGATCAGCGCACGCAAGAGCGGCTTCGCGACGGCCGAAGAAAAGGTCGTCGTCGGCGGCGGCGAAAAGAAGACCGTACGTCTGACGCTCGCGCCCACAGTTGCGCGTGCGATCGTCGTCGAGACGGTGGCGCCGCGCGCGGCTTCGGAGCCCGATGTTGCTCCGCCATCGGGCGTTCCGGAATCTCAGCGACCCATGACTGCCGTCTACGCCGGCGCTGCCGTGACCGTGACGCTCGCTGTCGGAGCGGTCGTCACGGGGGTCCTCGCCGTTCGCGCGAAGAGCGATTACGACGCCGCGCTGACGCGCTTCGGTTCGATGCCCGCCGACGTCTCGGGCGCGCGAACGCGCACGCGCACTCTGGCTCTCGCGACGGACGTGCTCGGAGGCTCAGCCATCGCCGGCGCGATCGTGACCGCGGTCCTCTACCTCGTGCGCCCGCCCCCGACGAAGACGGCTACGCCTGCGCGCGGCGCGACAGTCAGCTTCGACGGACTCGGCGCGCACGGCGCCTTCTGAGCTCCAGCAACAGGCGGCGGACGCTCTACAGCAGGTCCTGTTTCGCGCCCGGCTTGATCTCGCCCTTCTTCGTCGTGACCTTGAAGTCCTTACCGCTCCACACGAGGGTCACGAGGCGGTAGGGGACCTTGCGCTGCAGGATCTCGCTCTTGTAGCGCGCGGCATGCGACACGCGCTCCCACGAGTCGGGCGCGCTGAGGACGGCGTAGAGACCGACCACGCCGGCGTCCGTCGCTTCGCCGATGAGCTGCTCCTTCTTCTCGTCGGCGGTACCCAGCACGATCTGCGCGTCGAGGTCCTCCCACGTGAGGATGGAGAGCGTGCCCGGGCCGCTGAAGAGGGAGAGCTCCTTGATCTTGCGGGAAACAGCCTCGATCGTGACGCCCGCTGCCGGGTCGGGCTTGTCGAGGAGGACGCCCAGGCGCGACGCCGAGAGCAGGCGCGCGAACATGCGCGGATCGTTCGGGCCGGGGGTGCCTTCGCCACCGGCGACCTCGCGGTCGATGCGGAGAGCCTCGTCGACGCGGCCTGCGCCCGACGCAGCATTCGCGAGGCGCAGCCACGCGAGCGGGTTCTTGCCGTCGAGATCCGTCAGCGTCTTGTACTGGCGATACGCCGCCGGGTACCAGCCCTGACGCAGGAAGATGTCGCCGAGCACGCGACGCGAGACCGCGCTCTGCCCGTCGAACTCCACGATCTCGGAGTACGTGCGCAGCGCCTCTTCTTGATCGCCGGACTCGGCGAGGACGTCACCGAGCTGCTGCGCGAGCGTCGGCGTGAGGAAGCCGCGATCACGAAGGCGACGGCCATGCGCGACCGCTTCGGTCTTCTGGCCGTTGCGCGCGAGCAGCTTCACGAGGCGAACGTCGCCCTGCGGATCGCCCGGCGCCACCAGCATCGCTTGTTTGAGACGCGCGAGCTGCTTCTCGGTCTTGTCCATGTCAACCAGCTCGCGATCGAGGCGCGGCCAGTCGACGCCGCCGTAGATGGCGCGCGAGACGGCAGCGGCGATGCGCACGTCGACGGTGCGGCGGAGGAGGTTACGCGCCACGAAGCGCTGGCCCTCCGGGAACGACGCGAAGTGACCGAGGATGACCTCCGCCGATTGCTCGGTATCGATGCGCTGCTGCACGATGTCGAGCAGCGCCGCCTCGTCGCGCCAGTCAGGGAGCTCACAGGCTCCGTAAGCGCCGTCGTAGAGGGTGGCGAGCTCCTGGGCGCTCACCGACTTCTTCGCGCGCTTCTGCCAGATGACGAGGCGCTCCGAGAGCGGCCGCGCCGCGACGTCGCTGCAACGCGCCAGCGCGCGCACCAGCGCGACGCGGTATGCATTGCCGAACGCGGTATTCGACGGGACCCTGGGGATCGCGCCGCGACCTTCTTTTTCGGCCTTTCGCTCGTCTGCTGTCAGCTTTTTGTCAGCAATGACGTCATCGCCGTCGGTGCGGCTACGCGGCAGACCGTTCCGGTCCTTGCTGTCCGCGCTCGGAGGAGCTGACGGCTCGGCCGCCAAGCGTTGCTGCGCGGCGGCCGGCGCTCCCATGCTCGGCTTGCCCGCTCCTCGGAACGCGGGCGCCGACTTCGCGGACGCACCGCCGCCGATGCCACCTCC
>JAYTOQ010000366.1:0-3206 GCA_043747665.1 Polyangiaceae bacterium
CCGCGCGCGACGAGGTCCTCGCCCTCGAGATAGGCGATCTCCGCTTTCACCTGCGCGACGCGCGGTCCTTCGGGCGCGAGGCGCTCTGCCTTTCGGAGCAGCGCGAGCGCCGCCACGGGGTCGCTCTGCTCGATCTGCCCGGCCTTCTCGACATACGCAGGGACGGTCTCGGCGCGGCGATCGAGCATCGGCTGCCGCGCGAGGACCTTGTCGAAGGAAGCGATGGCCTCGTCGAGCTTGCCGTCTTTCTGCTTCGCGAGGCCGTCCTCGAGGAGCCCGTAGACTTCCTGCAAGCGCACGCGGTCGTAGGCTGCGAAGAGCTCCTTCGCCACTTCTGCCGCGCTCCATCCGTCGGGAGCGCTCTTGCCGGTGAGGTTCGCGTACGCCTCGCGAAGCTTCCACACCGCGTCTTGACCGAAGCTCGTGAGCGACTCGCGCGCGGCGCTTCGCACCTGTACGCGGTCGGAGCTCACGAACGACAGGATGACCGGCACCGCATCGAGATCGTGAATGGCGCCGTACGCGTGGAGGACGTCCGCGAGGACCTGGTTGTCGTGCGTCTGCACGGCGTCGCCCGGGATGCGCTTTCCCATGGCCTCGAGCTGACCGTACGCCCAGTGACGGAGATCGGCCGATCCGTCCTTGCGCGTCTCGATGAGCGCGGGCAGCGAGCGATCGCCCAGCGCGCGGAGCTGGCGCGCTACCTCGGGGCGGAATGCGCCGCCATGATCGCCGGCTACCTTCACGAGCTGGCGTACTGCCGGCGTCGTGCCCGCATGCGCGAGCGCACGGATCAGCGCAGCGGTGACGAGCGCGGTCTTTGCGCCGGCCTCGCCTACGGGCCGATCGAGGAGGGCGTCGCAGAGATCCTTCGCGTCCTTCGCGTCCTTCGCCGGCTTCATGGCGGCGATGACCGCGGGGGTGCTGATCTTGCGGAGGTCGGCGAGCTTCCTGGTGATGGCGAGCACGGCCTCCGGACCGAGCTCGCTCACCGACTTTGCGGCGCTCTTCCGCGTCGCAGGATCGTCGGCGCCGAGCGGTGCCAGGAGCCGCTCGAGCTCCTCTGCGCTCGTCGCGCCGGCCTCCGCGCTTGCCGTGGGCGTCGGCGTGGGCGTGGGCGCCGCATCCGCAGCAGCAGGCGTCGCGCCCACGAACATCGCCAGCAAGCCGAGGACCGCCGTGATCTGCGCCGCCTTCGTCTTCGCCATCTTCGCCATCGTCGCGAGGAGAAACGCCCGGCGGCGGCGGGTCATTCGATGATCTGGAACTCGGGAAATTCCCCGGTATAGCCACGCCATCGCGTGTCGACGTGGTCGACGCGAGCCGTCGATGGACCGTGGGCAGTCCACGTCGAGAGCTCCTTGATCGCATCCTCGTCGCCCTCGGCGACCAGCTCGATGCTGCCGTCGGGGCGGTTCTTGATCCAGCCGGTGACGCCCAGGCGCCGTGCCTCGCGCTGCGCTGCGGCGCTGAAATAGACGCCCTGCACGCGTCCGCGGATGACCAGGTGGATGCGCTTTTGAGCCATGATCCTAGCGCTCTTGGTCGTAGCGAAGGACCGCGCCGAGGGCAACATCGTAGTAAGCTGCGCGCCGTGTCCGATAGCTCCTCGCTCCCGTTCCTGACGCGCCTGTGGTTCGCGTATGTCGTGTTTTTCCGTGTGCTCTTCAACGGGGGATACGCCGCCGAGCTCCATGCGCCCACCAGCCCGCGCGCCCTTCCGGAGCCCAAGCCGGAGCCCAGGGGCGCGCCGCCACCGCCGAGTCATGACGCGGCGCTCCAGCTCCTTGCCCTCCTCCAGCGCGAAGGGCGCTTCGTCGACTTCCTCGAGGAGGACGTCGCGAGCTTCGCCGACGCCGACATCGGCGCGGCCGCCCGGGTCGTTCACGCCGGTTGTCGCAAGGCGATCCGCGAGCACGTGAAGCTCGAGCCCGTGCGCACCGAAGAAGAGGGCGCGCGCCTCACGCTCGAGGAGCCGCTCGACGTCGCCGCGGTGAAGCTGACCGGGAACGTCCAGGGCAAGGGGCCGTACTCGGGGACCTTGCGTCACCGCGGCTGGAAGGCCGCGGATATCACGATGCCCACGGCGGTCGACGGACACGACGCACGGATCCTCGCGCAGGCCGAGGTAGAGCTGTGAGCACGCCTCGATACGTCGTCGGGATCGACCTCGGCACCACGCATACGGCGCTTGCATATGCGCTCATTCAAGACGACGCGACGCAGGCAGCGCCGTCCGTCGAGGTGCTGGGCATCCCTCAGCTCGTCGCGCAAGGCACGGTCGAGTCGCGCGAGCTCTTGCCGTCGTTCTTCTACGTCGCGCACGAGAGCGACGGCCCGCAGGCGCTCCCCTGGGACAAGACGCGCACGTACGTCGTGGGTGAGCACGCGCGTACGCGCGGCGTCGACGCTCCAGCGCGTGTCATCACCAGCGCGAAGAGCTGGCTCGGTCATCCCACCGTCGATCGCCGCGGCGCGATCCTGCCGGCGGGCGCGCCCGAGGACGTTGAGCGCATCAGCCCCGTCGAGGCTTCGTGGCGTTACCTCGAGCACCTCATCGAGGCGTGGGATCACGTGGTCGCGAAGGGCGATCCCGAGCTCGCGCTCTCCAAGCAGAGCGTGGTGCTCACCGTGCCGGCATCGTTCGACGCCGCGGCACGCGAGCTCACCACCGAAGCCGCCTACGCCGCAGGCCTCGAGGAGCTCACGCTGCTCGAGGAGCCGCAAGCCGCGTTTTATGCGTGGCTCGCGCTGCGCGGTGACGAGTGGCGCAAGGACGTGAAGGTCGGCGACGCAGTGCTCGTCGTGGACGTAGGCGGCGGTACTACCGACTTCTCGGTGATCGCTGCGGTGGAGAAGGACGGTGAGCTCGCGCTCGAGCGCGTTGCCGTCGGCGACCACATTCTCCTTGGCGGCGACAACATGGATCTGCTGCTCGCGCACGTCGTCGAGCAGAAGATGATCGCGGATGCCGAGGCCGCCGGAAAGACGCTCGAGCTCGATCGCTGGCAGCGCGTCGCGCTTCAGCATGCCGCGCGCGCCGCGAAGGAGAAGCTCCTCGGCGACAGCAAGGCGAAGACTGCGCCGATCGCCATCGCCGGCAAGGGCAGCAAGCTCGTTGGCTCGACGCTCCGCGCGGAGCTCACGCGCGACGAGGTGACACGTGCCATCGTCGATGGGTTCTTCCCGGTGGTCGACGCCGAAGC
>JAYTOQ010000367.1:0-16511 GCA_043747665.1 Polyangiaceae bacterium
TCCCTTACCCCCAAGAGACGAACTCCAATGAGCGCTCGAATCGGGTCGAACATCGAAGCTTGGCTCGCCCCCAGGTGGTCCCGAGGGAGCGCCGCGCTCGCTCGACCGGCGGTGTCGGCCGCTGCGATTCGTATCCCCGATCGAGTCAGCGCCCAGCTCGCGCTCGTCTTCCCGACAGCGTCCCCGCAGCTCTTCATCCACGAAGGCGCCCGGCAGGCCCTCGAGCGGAAGCTGAAGGCCGCGAGCCCCGGCAAGGTGGTCATCCTCTCGATCACCGACAATCGCCATTCGATCATCTCGCACTCGATGCGCCACGGCGTTCTCCACGCGCGCATCCACCACATGTTCCTCGACGCCCCGGGTCGTGTGGTCAACGCGCTCGTCCGTTACGTCACGCGCGGCGACAAGGGCGCGAGCATCCTCGTCGGGAACTACATCGAAGCGAACGGCGCCCGCCTCGCGCGTCGCCGCCCCCGCGCCATCCCGCTCTTCGCGAAGGGAGCGCACCACGACCTGCTCGCGATCTTCAACGAGATGAACGCGCGCTACTTCGACGGCGCATGCCACGCGCTCATCACCTGGGGCAAGAAGCAGCCGCGGCGCAGCGAGGGCCCGCGCAAGGCCATCCGCCTCGGCAGTTACAGCAACCTCGAGCGCCTCATCCGCATCCACCCTGCGCTCGATCGCAAGTGGGTGCCGCGCTACTTCGTCGCGTACGTCGTTTATCACGAGATGCTGCATCACATGATCCCGGCCGCTCGCGGCAGCATGCATGCGGGACGGGGCGCGAGCCTTGCGGCAGCGTCGGCGAAGGGGCTCTCGTCGCGCCGCGAGCTTCATCCGCCGGAGCTCCTGGCGCGCGAGCAGCTATTCCGGAAGTACGACCGCGCGCTCGACTGGGAGCGCCGTCACATCACGCGCATGCTTCGCACTTCCTGAGCCGACGGGGCGGCGACACGCCGGGCCGACGCCACGCGACCGTGAGCAGCGGAGTCGCGCTGCGCTGCGTGTGGTAGCCTCGCCGCGCGAAACGCCGCCGCGAACGCGGCTGCGCGTCGCGAGGAGGTAGCTGCCATGAGCTCTCGACCCGTGCTCGTCTCGCTCGCTGGATCCATCGCCGGGGCGCTCGTCTCCGTCGCTTCGGCAGGCTTGCTCGTTGCCTGCGGACCGGCCGGTGCCGGTGCCGGTGTCCCCGGTGCTGCTCCGGGCGCGGCCTCTGCAAAGGAGGGCAGTGACGGCGGCGCCGCTACGAACGCGCGGGCGGGCGCCTATGGCGCGCCCGCGCCCGCGCCCGCGCCAAAGCCGTTCGCCGGCTCGGCCGCCGAGGCCACCCAGCTGATCGGCGTTGCCGTCGACAAGAACGCGGACGCGGTGAAGAAGTGCGTCTCCGAGTACCGCGCGCGGAAGAATCTGCCCCACGAGCGGGTCACCATCTCCATGGGGATCGATCAGGAGGGCCGATTGCTCGGCGCCACGCTCCCCAAGGGCAAGACCGACGCGCCGCTGTCGGACTGCGTCCAGGCAGCCCTCGCGACCGCGGCGTTTCCGCGTAGCCACTCGGGCGTCATCTCGATCACGAAGAGCTTCGAGGAGCTCGTGCAATGACGGTCCAGCCGCCTGCGCCGCCGCTCCATTCGCGCTCGCGCGGAGCGACAGCGGCGCTGGTGGCGATTCTCGCGCTCGCCGCGCTCGCCGCGCTCGCCGCCTGCGGCGGCGGCCCGATCAAGCTGACCGGCGTGACCGAGGACCTCGGCGCCAAGCGACCGATCGTCAACCCGATGCCCCAGGCGGTGGTCGGTCACCTCCTCGGCTCGATCGGCGAGCGCACCATCGGGCCGTTCCTCGCGCGCATCCCCAACCAGGGCGGCGTCGTTGCGTGGGTCACGCCGGCCGAGGGGAGCGCGCGGCGCGTGGTCGCCATCCCGCTCACCGCCGTGGGCGAGCCCCGGGGCGCGGCGAAGACCATCGCCAGCGTGGGCGTCGACACCACGATGCTCGTGGTTCGACCCACGCGCGGCGCTACGCCTGGCGTGGCGCTCGCGTGGACCGTCCTCACCGATCGCGGCGAGGCGCTGTGGGTCGTGGTGGTCGGCGACGACGGCGTTCCGCGCGGTAAGGCCGTCGAGCTCTCACGCACCAGCGACGACGTGGTCTGGGTCGACGTCATCGCGACCGACGTGGGCGCGGTCGTCGTGTGGACCGAGGAGACGCGCGGCGGCGATGCCAACGTGCTCGCGGCGTCGCTCGACCCCGACGGCAAGGTGCGTGGCGTACCGACCCGCATCGCGCACGGCGTTGCCGGCTGGCACGCGCTCGAGCTGCCCAAGGGCGTCGGCATCTCGACGGTTGCCACCGCCAAGGGCGCGAAGGGCGGCGCGCTCTCCTTCCAGCGCCTCGATGCCGACGGTCACGCCGCTGCACCGCCGCTCACCATCGTCGCAGCGCCGGTGGTGAGCGGCGACGTCGAGGTGGTCCGAGCCGCGGGTCGCCTCGTGTTCGCCTGGACCGATCGCACCACCGAGGACCCTTCGGTCGTCGCCGCCGCGCTCGGCGACGACGGCAAGGTCGAGGCTGCGCACAAGGTCGTGGAGGCGCGCGGCGGCGCGGCGCTCCTCGGCCTGGCGTCAGGCCCCGCGGGCACGGCGATGCTCTGGGAGGCGCCCGCGCGTCACACCAGCGACGTACGAAGGCTGTATTCTGCACGCATATCGCCGAGCCTCGGCGTCGAGGGCCGACCGTCCTCGTTCGAGATCGTCGGACGCGCAGCTCCGGAGCTCGTCGCCACGGACAGCGGCTTCGCCATCCTCGCACCGCTCAAGGACTGCGACGCGGCCTCGCCGCGGTGTCCCGACGCGGAGATTGTTCCCACGGTCATTCGGACCGACGCGCACCTTATCCCGGTGCAACGCGAGCCCTTCGGCTTCGGGACCGACCCCGCTTCGATGGCGTGGGGAATGACCTGTGATCGTGACGTCTGCCTCGCGCTGGCGGCGTCCGGCTCCGCCCCCGCGCGCGTTCGCGCCGCCGAGATACGGACGCGCGTGAACGTCAAGGCGCCCGCCGAGGCCGCGGTGGCCGATGCGGCTGCGCCGAAGGTGAGCGACGTCAGCGCCATTGCGACTGGCGAAAGCGTCGTCGATCTCGCCGCGGTGCGGCTTGGTGACGTGACGCTGCTCGCCACGCTGGCCGTGAAGGCCGAGGCCGCCGGGACGAAGGCCAAGGGTGTCGCCGACGACGCTCGCAACGCGCCGATGGTGCTCTCGACCCGCGTCATCGACGCGGCGGGGAACGTGTCGGCGCCGTCGGTCATCACCACGCGCGCGCTGGCCGTCGGCGGCGTTGCCATCGCGCCCGCTGAGAAGCCCGAGGACGGCGCCGCCGTGGCCTGGGTGGGGCGCGACAACGGCGATCCCGAGGTCCATGTCACCAAGATCGACAGGAAGGGGAGGAAGGGCAACGACCTCCAGCTCACGACCATCAAGGGCGACGCCAGCGACGTCGCCATCGCGTGGGCCGGCGGCGGATGGCTCGTCGCATGGGTCGACGGCCGCGACGGCAACGGAGAGGTCTACGCGACGCGCGTGGGCACCGATCTCTCGCGCGGCAACGGCGTGCGCATCACCAACGCGCCCGGTGACGCGAGCGATCTCGTCGCGCTCCCGCGCGGTGATCGCGTGTGGCTGGCGTGGGCCGATCCGCGCGAGAGCCCAAAGGACGGAATGGCTGACGTCTTCGTCACCGCCCTTCGCATGAAGGACGCGCAGCGCGATGTCGAGGAGCAACGAATGCTCGCCACGGCGGCTCACTCGCGCACCCCGCAGCTCGCTCCGGCCGCCGACGGCGGCGTGAGCGTCGCCTGGATCGAGGAGGCGCCGCTGGGCGTGGAGTCGCCGGCCACCAGCGGCTACGGCGCGATGTGGGCGACGGTCGGACCCAACGGAAAGATCGTCGCGCCCCCGGTGAAGCTGCCGCTCGGAGGCGACGGCGCTGCGACGTCGGTGGCGCTCGAAGGCGCAGCGGGCGGCCTTCGCGCCGTGCTCGCGCGCAGCATGACCGATGCCATCGCGCTCGACGGGATCGACCTTTCGGTCGCGACGCCTCGCGCGTTCCCACTCCTCACCCTCGATGGGCCTCCGTCGCTCGACGTGGCGCTGGTGCTCGAAGGAGGCGCGCTCTACTTCAATGACGATGGGCCCTCTCCCGCCGACAAGCGCGCCCGCCGCGCGCGTATCGCCTGGCCACGCTGAGTCGAATTCGCAAGTGGGACGCAACTCGGTCGGGAGTCGGCCGATTGGGGGACATGCCCGGCAAAGATCCGGAAAACCACCTCTAGGAGAGCCATGGATTCCCCCAACATTGCGTCGCGCCCCGATGTCACCGTTGCCACCACCGCGCCTCGGGTCACGCCGACCCCGGACCGTGGCGCGTTCAAGAAGGTCCTCGCGCAGTCGCTCGTTCGCGGCGCCGAGACCGCCATGAAGATGCTCCCCGGCTCTCCGCTCATGGCCGTGGCGGTGCGCGGCGGGAGCGGCCCAGGCGCGGCGTTTGGCGTGCCGATGACGGGCATCGGCTCCTCCCCGGTCCGTAGCGGTGGCATCTCCCCGGAAGGCCCGGGCGGCGGCATCTCTCGCGTCAACAGCCCGGTCGCGCAGACCGCGGCGCATGCGGCGCTCGCGAGCGCGACGGGCGCCTCCACCGGCGCGCCCGGCACGTCCGGCGCCCCCGGCGCCCCCGGCGCAGAGGGCGGCAGCCTCGAGTCCTCGCTCCAGCAGAGCCAGGACATGAACCTGTACTACCTGCAAATCCAGGAGGCGGTGAACTCCCAGAACCGCTCGTTCACTGCGCTCTCGAACGTTCTCAAGGCCGAGCATGACACCGTGAAGACGGCCATCGGCAACATCCGCTAGAATCGAGGTGTCCCCATGGCGATCGACCGTATCGGCAAAGGCGCAGGTCTTCCTCCGACCCCTGAGACCCAAGGCACGGGCGGCGCCGCTGGCGCCAAGAAGACCGACGCGACCTTCAAGGTCGATCGTCGCGAAGCAGCACGGGCCGGGAACGTGGACGCGACGTCGGCAACCTCGCCGACGTCGCCGCTGGGCCGGCTGCGCGCCGGCGAGGTTGACGTTCACGGCTACATCGACCTCAAGGTCGATCAGGCGACGTCGGGCCTGAACGGCCTCTCCGCCGCAGAGCTCGACGAGATCAAGAGCGTGCTCCGCGACCAGATGAAGAGCGATCCCGGTCTCGCGGATCTCGTCCGCACTGCGACCGGGAAGATGCCGACGCCGCCGGAAGACTGAGTTACCTTCCGCGCGTGATCGGTCGCCGGAGATTCCTCGGTTCTCTGACCTCGCTGGCGGTGGCGACCGCTGCCGGCGCGTGCTCGCGGCGCGAGCAGCAGCACGCTGGCGCGAGCGAGCCGCCTGCGGCCATCGCCGCGAAGCTCCCCGAGATGCCGCCGCCCGATGCGACGGCGCTTCCGCGCGGGCAGGTCGGAACCGAGACGTGGACGTTCGACAGCGGCGGGCGCGCCGTGATCATCGTGCCTTCGTGGACGAACCTTGACGAGAAGCTGCCGGTGCTGTTCGCGCTCCATGGACGCGGCGAGGCGAACAAGGGGCCCGCGGAAGGCGTGATGGGGTGGCCACGCGACTACGCGCTGCTTCGCGCGATCCAGCGCGTGTGTGCGCCGCCGATCACGACCGCAGACCTCGAGGGATTCGCGGATCCCAAGCGCCTCGCCGAGCTCAACGACGGACTCCTCGCTCAGCCGTTCAAGGGCCTCGTGGTCGTCTGCCCGTATCTGCCCGACATGGACCTTCGGAAGCCCGCGCCCATCAAGGACTACGGCCGCTATCTCCTCGAGACCGTGCTGCCGCGCGTGCGCTCCGAGCTGCCTGTGCTCACCACCGCGGCGGCCACCGGCATCGACGGCGTGTCGCTCGGTGGTGCCGTCGCGCTGCGCGTCGGCCTCGCGAATCCCGCCGCGTTCGGCGCCGTCGGGAGCCTGCAGGCTGCGCTCGGCGAGGATCAGGTCGCGGAATTCACCGAGCTGGCGAAGGCCGCGCGCGCGAAGAACGCCACCCTCAAGCTGCGCCTCCTCACGAGCAAGGAGGACTACTTTCGCGGCGCGATCTCGCACACGTCGCTCGCGTGGCGGTCGGCGGGGATCGACCACGACTACGCCGACGTCCCCGGGCCTCACGACTACCCATTCAATCGCGGTCCCGGGGCCATCGAGATGCTGCTCTGGCACGACCGCATGCTGGGTCACACGTAGGGGACGGCTGACCGTCGGCTGACCGACGGCTGACCGACGGCTGACCGACGCCGAGCCTTTCAGCCTGCTAGCATCGGCGGCCGGATGGCGGAGGCACTCGCGACGAAGGGGACGTCGACCCGCACGCACGCGGCGCCGTGGCTGCTCGGGCTCGATGCGCTCGCGCGCGACGAGGCTCTCTCCGATCGCAAGAATGTCGGCGGCAAGGCGGCGCGACTCGCGTGGCTCCGACGCAACGGATTCCTCGTCCCGGAGACCTGGGTGGTCCCGCAAAAGGCGTTCGTCGCCGCGCTGCGCGAGCTGTCGCCTTCGTGCGAGCCGCGCTCGCTGCTGCGCGCCGCGAGCGGACGCGCGGTGTACGCGCGCGCTGCCGAGGCGAGACAGGAGATCCTCTCTGCCAAGCTTCCTTCGCCGCTCGAGGATGAGCTCGAGGAGCTCTGGGCGCGACATGGCGCGGACGCGCCGTGGGGCTTTGCAGTTCGCTCGAGCGCGACGTGCGAGGACGGAGCGCTCGTGTCGATGGCCGGCCTCGCCGAGTCGGTGCTCGGCGTGCGCGGCGGTCCTGCGCTCGCCGAAGCGGTGCGTCGCGTCTGGGCGTCGATCGCGTCGGGGCGCGCGCTCGGCTACCTCGCTACTCACGGCGTGCGCGACGTCGGGATGGCGGTGGTGCTGCAGCCCATCGTGCGCGCCACGGCCGCGGGCGTGATGTTCACGCGCAATCACGTCGGACCGCGCGAGCGCATCGTGAACGCCGGCTTCGGGCTCGGCTCGCCCGTCGTCGACGGCATCACCACGCCCGACATGCTCCGCCTCGACGTCGACGGGAAGATCCTCGAGAGCACGATCGCGCGGAAGCTGCGCGCCGCCATCGTCGGCGACGCCGGCGTGGTCGAGGTCGAGGTCGAGCACCCCGACGAGCCTGCGCTCGGGCCTGCGCGCATCAAGGACCTCGCCGCGATCGCCAACCGCCTCGAGCAGGTCGAGGACGTCCCGTGGGACGTCGAGTTCGCGTGTGAAGGCGAGCGCGTGTGGATCGTGCAAGCGCGTCACGTCACCGGGCGCGGCTTCCCCGAGGGCGGCGAGGCCGGCACGGTGTGGAGCAGCTGCAACGTCGGCGAGGCGCTGCCTGGAGTCGCCACGCCGTTCACCTGGTCGGTGGCCGGCGACTACAGCGAGTCAGGCTTCCGCAAGGCGTTCGGGACGCTCGGCTGCTCGGTGCCGAAGCATGCGCGGCTCGTCGGCAACGTGCACGGCCGCTTCTATCTCAACCTCACCGAGTTCATGCGCATCGCTGCGCAGGTTCCGTGGCTCGATCCGCGGACGCTCGTCGAGCTCGGGGGCGGATCGGGCGGCGAAGAGCTCGCGAGCCAGGTCGGCGAGGTCTCGCACAAGGGCTTCTATGCCCGGCTGCCGCTCACCGCGACGCGGCTCCTGCGCGAGCAGCTGCGCCTCGACGATCACGTCTCCAAGTTCGAGCAGGAGGCCGAGCACCTCTTCCGCCTCCACAACGCGCTCGATCTCGCGATCCTCCCCGACGAGGGCGTGGCGCGGAAGATCCGCGACGTGCAGGCGCTCCTCGAGCGTACCGGCGACGTCATGCTGACGTGCGCTTCGAGCGCGCTTGGTACGCACATCATCCTGAAGGGCGTGCTCTCGCGCGTCGAGCCGGAGGGCGCCGAACGGCTCGCGCACGATCTCACGCGTGGAATCCGCGACCTCGAGAGCGCACGTCCTGCCATCGGTGTGATGCGCATCGTCGACCTGGCCCGGCGAGATGCCGACGCTCGCGCGGTGCTCGTCCGCGAGGACGCGACGCTCGATGCGATCCCGGAAGGTCCCGTGAAGCGCGCTCTGGCGAGCTTCCTCGAGCTCTACGGCGATCGCGCGGTGCGCGAGGCGGAGCTGTCCACGCCGCGCTGGAAGGAAGACCCTCGGCCGGTGCTCGCGATGATCCGCGTGTCACTGCGCGGGCAGGCGCGGGATGTCGAGCCGCAGCTCGCCCGCGCCAAGTCGGCGGCAGACGCCGAGATGCAGCGGCTCGTCCCGCGCCTGAAATTCGCGGAGCAGACGCTGGTGCGTCATCTCATCACGCGCGTGCAGAAGGCGGCGCGTCGTCGTGAGCAGATGCGCACGCAGGTGACGCGCGTGCTGGGGATGCTGCGCGAGGTCGCGCTCGATGCGGACCGCCGGCTGCTACGCCTCGTCCCGGAGCTGGCGCGCGACTGGGCTGACCTCCGCCGAACGAGCTCGCCGCTGGCCTCGACGCACACCGTGTTCTTCCTCACCGTCGACGAGGTGGTGAACGCCCTGCGCGCATCGCGCACCGATCTGGCGCCCCTGGTTCGCGCGAGACGTGCAGAATACATGCGTGACCAGGCCCGGCCCGATCCGCCGGCGACGTTCATCGGGACGCCGCCTTCGGTGCAGCTGCCGCCCGCCGGCGGCGACGTCATGAAGGGGACCGGGGCCAGCTCGGGCGTCGTTGAAGGCAGCGCGCGCGTGCTCCTCTCCGCGGCGCAGATGAGCGAGCTCCAGCCTGGTGAGATTCTGGTCGTTCACACCACGGACGTCGGGTGGACCCCGCTCTTTTGCATCGCCGCGGGCGTCGTCACCGAGCTCGGCGGGCCGCTGAGCCATGCGGCCGTGGTGGCCCGCGAGCTGGGGGTGCCGAGCGTCGTCAACGTCGACGGCGTGACGCGAGCGCTGAAGACCGGCGACCGCGTGCGCCTCGACGGCGACCGAGGGATCGTCGAGCGGCTGCCGGCGACCAAGGCGTGACGGCGTGAAGGCCTGCGCGTGAGGTCCCCGCGCGCTCGTGAGAAGCGCTGGGTGGTGCGCGAGGGCGACGGCGCGACCGTGGGCGAGATCGTGGCGCGCGCGGGCGAGCGGGCGAGCGCGGTCGAGGAGGGGCGTGTCTTCGTGGGACGGGCGCGGGCGAAGAGCGCTGGCCAGCCCGTGCGTGTCGGCGACGAGGTGCGAATCGGTGCGGGAGCGGGAGCGGGAGCGGGAGCGGGAGCGGGAGCGGGAGCGGGAGCGGGGGGCGGGGCGTGGGCGGTGATCTGGGAGCGCGATGGGATGATCGCTTGCAACAAGCCCGCGGGGATGCCGACCGTGCCCGATCACGCGGGCGCCTCGCACTCGTTGGTCGCGCTGGCGGCGCAGTCGAGCGGGCTGCCGGTGGCGGAGATGCGCGTCACGTCGCGGCTCGATCGCGAGGTCAGCGGCGTCGTGATCTTTGCGACGACGACGGAAGCCGAAGCGCGCTTGCGCGGCGCGCGCGAGCAGGGGCGCTACGCACGGCGATACGTGGCGATCGCGAGCACGTCGGGCAATACATTGATCAACGTTGATCAGGTTAATCACGTTGATCAAGTTGATCGCGTTGATCAGGTCGATCCATCCAACCGCTGGGACGCGCCCATCGGCGCAGGGAAGGACGCGCGGCATCGCGCGGCCTTCGGGACTGACGCGAAGGAGGCGCGCACGCACTGGCGTGCCGTCGCGCGCGTGCCGGGGTATGCGCTCCTCGCGGTCGAGCCGCAGACCGGTCGCACCCATCAGATCCGCGTCCATGCGAGCCACGCCGGCGCGCCGCTCCTCGGCGATCGCGACTATGGCGGGGCCGCGCGTGTCACCCTGCCCGGCGGCCGCACCGTGTCGCTTGCGCGCATCGCTCTTCACGCCGCACGCGTCTGCGTACCGGACGCGAGCGGGGCGACGCTCGTCGCCGCGGCGCCGGTCCCTGTCGAGCTCACGCGCGCATGGACGGAGCTTGGCGGCGCTGCTGAAGCGTGGGATACGGCCATGTCGTGCGAGCTCGACCCCTGAAGCGTATCGTCCTGCGGATCCTCCCCGGCTCCCTCGCGGCGCTGGTGGCGATGGGCCTCGCGATCTCCGCGACGAGCGACGCCGCAGCCGAGCCGAACGATCCACGCGACGCCGGCAACGCTCGCGACGCGTCGGCCGGCCTTCGCGATGCGGGCACGCCGGAGAGCGGCGGCACCATCATCTCGAAGACGCCGCCCGATCCGCCGCCCATGAGCGAACGCATGCAGTGGGTCTTCGACCTGCGCTGGGATCGAGGCGAGGTCTACCTGCTCGAGGTCCACAAGATCGACATGGGCACGCCCCACGTCACGCCGCGCGTGATGGGACGCTTCGCCCTCGAGCTGTTCGAGGGACCGACCTTGATCGAGCGCGTGCGCTTCGACTTCCCGATGCTCGGCGTCCCCGAGGCGCCCGACGCCGGATTGCGCACCCAGCCGCGCTTCGAACCGAAGCTGAGGACGCGCATCGGTGTGCTCTTCCCCGCGACCAGTCGCGGTACGAAGCTCGAGCTCTGGGACCGTGCGCGCGACGTCCGCGTCGCGCTGCCGTGGCCCCCGCACGAGGGACCCGTGGCGCCCATCCCCGACGCCGGAAGCCTCTAGCGAGCGGCCGGCGCTCGCCGGCGCGAAGTCGATGCGAAGTCGACGCGAGCCCTTAGCTGGCGCTCGTTCGAGTCGTTATCCCGCTCGCCACCGTGCGAACGCCTCGCAAGAGCCCACGACGGCCGCCGCCCTTGTTCTGGATGGTGAACGCTGACCGTGACGCCGGCGAACGTTGCGTTCGGGGACGTGGCCACCAGACGAACGCGCCCGAATTCGCGCTCAACATCAAGAACACCGGTAACGCGCCCGCGTCGATCGCCTTCGCGCAGCCGGCCAACACCGAGTGTCAGGCACGCTCTCGATCGCCAGCAGCACCAACCTCTGCGCGCCACTTCCCGCGGGGCTCGCGGCATCGGGAGCAGGCATCGCCAAGGCCGTGCAGATCTCTGCTGTCGCGCCGAAGGCAGTCGGACTCGACGGTCACGTGCTTTGGTGACGGCGGGCACGCAAAGCTCGGAACGAACACGTGCGTCGGCGGCGGCGGCTGCAACGTCGGGCAGCCCGGCTCGCCGGTGACGAACGTGACGACGGCCACGGACGTCTCTGCAGGCGCGGCGGGCACCTGCGCCATCATCGCCGGCGGCTCGGTGCACTGCTGGGACTTCGGCGGCACCGCGCCTGCGACGGTGATCGGCTTCTAGCCAGTCTGGCGGGAGGGCCAACCCGCCGCCTCCGCGCGCACGCTCGTCGAGCTCGGCAGTAACGGCGGCCAGACCGCTTCGGGCCCTGGGCCGTAGAAGCCTATCGAGGCCATCGATGTCCCTGCGATCCCCGGCCATTGCCCATGATCCTCGGCAAGAACCCACTATTTGTGCGACCCTTCTGCCGATGACCCAGGGCGAAGGCGATGCTCAGGCGGTAGATCCCCTTGTCGGCACCGTCGTCGCGGGCAAATACACCATCGTCAAGCAGCTCGGCGAAGGCGGCATGGGCTGCGTGTATCTCGCCGAGCAGAAGCTCGGAACGTCGGTACGCAAGGTCGCCCTCAAGACCCTGCACAAGCACCTCTCGCACGACCCCGCGATCAAGGCTCGCTTCGACCGCGAGGCCGGGACCGTCGCCGCGCTCGAGCACCCGAACACCATCCAGGTCTACGACTTCGGCGAGATGGAGGACGGCACCCTCTATCTCGTCATGGAGTTCGTGCAGGGCCGCAGCGTCGCCGATATCCTCGAGAAGGACGGGCCGATGCCGCCCGAGCGCGTCGAGAACATCCTCCGCCAGGTGTGCGGCTCGCTCGCCGAAGCGCACGGCCACGGCATCGTCCATCGCGACCTGAAGCCCGACAACGTCGTCCTCTGCGAGCGCGCGGGCACCAAGGACTGGGTCGAGGTCCTCGACTTCGGCATCGCCAAGCGCTCGAGCGAGCATGATCCGAACGAGGCCAAGCTCACGCAGCAAGGCATGGTCCTCGGAACGCCTCCTTACATGAGCCCGGAGCAGTTCACGGGACAGCCCGTCGATCTGCGCAGCGACATCTACGCGCTCGGCGTCATGACGTACGAGATGCTCGTGGGGAAGTATCCGTTCGAGGCGAACACCGCGTGGGAGTGGGCCTCGAAGCACATGACCGAGGCGCCGCGTCCGATCGAGACGCAGGCGCTCGGCGCGCACGTCCCGGAGCGCATGCGCCACGCCATTTCGCGCGCGCTCGCCAAGAACAAGGACGAGCGCTACGCGACGGTAAAGGAGTTCTACGAGGCCTTTTCCGGCACCGGTCTGCCCAACCAGACCGCGGTCATGAACCAGGCGGCGCAAGCGGCGAGCCATGGCGGCGCGCCGGGCCACGCCGATCCGAACGGCGCCGGCGCGCCTGGCGGCTGTCGCGCTAAGACCGAGATGGGCGCGCCCGTGATGGGGGGCGGACCTCCGGCCGGCGCGATGACGCCTCCGTACGGCGGCGCAGGCATGGGGCCCGGAATGGGCACCGCAGGTCCTTCGGGCCCCGGCTCGGCGCCGGCGATGGTTCCGGCCGGACCCACGCATCAGCCCGCGAAAAAGGGCGGAAACGGGCTCATCATCGGTCTCGCTGCGCTCGCGGTGCTGTTCATCGGCGGCGGCGTCCTCGCGCTCTTGCTCCGCGGCAAGCCGAAGGTCGTCGTCACCGACGGGCTCGATCTCAACGGCAGCGCAAGCGCCGGTGCAAGCGCGGCTCCGATCGAGAGCGCGTCAGCGGCAACGAACGACGCCGACGCCGCGGTCGCTGTCGTCACGCCGCTCGGCGGCGTGGTGACCGCGGTCGGCGTGAAGACTGCCACGGGCGCCGGCAGTGCGAAGCCGGTGCCGCCGCCGTCCGCGAAGCCAGTCCCGACACCCACCATCAAGGCGGACCCGCCGATCTGCGCGAAGGCGCGCGCCGCGAAGGCCGCGAACCGCCCCACGGCGCCGCTCCTCGAGGGTCAGTGCCGCGCTGCGGGCGGTACACCCTGAGCCATGCAGTGTCCGTCGTGTCATAAGGACGTCGAAGGCAACCCGCCGTTCTGTGCTCTCTGCGGCGCGCCCATCCCGCATCAAGCCGGCCCTGATCCGCTGCTGGGCCGCACGCTCGGCGGCAAGTTCAAGATCGTCAAGCTGATCGGCGAAGGCGGCATGGGCGCCGTCTACGTCGGCGAGCAGGCGCTCGGTCAGCACTCGCGCAAGGTGGCGATCAAGACGCTCCATGCGCATCTCTCGCGCGACGAGAAGGTCCGCGTCCGCTTCCAGCGCGAGGTCGGCACGCTCGCGACGCTCGAGCATCCCAACACGGTCCAGGTCTTCGACTTCGGAACGACCGACGACGGCGTCCTCTACATCGTCATGGAGTTCGTGCTCGGTCGCAGCATCGCCGACGTCCTCGAGAAGGAAGGCCCGATGCCTTCCGCGCGTGTCGAGCACATTCTCGAGCAGATCGTAGGCTCGCTCTCCGAGGCCCACGGCAAGGGGATCATCCATCGCGACCTGAAGCCCGACAACATCATCCTCACCGATCGCGCCGGACAGAAGGACTTCGTGAAGGTCCTCGACTTCGGCATCGCGAAGCGGAGCGGCGAGGAGGACCGCAACGAGGCCAAGCTCACGCAGCAGGGCATGGTCCTCGGAACGCCTCCGTACATGAGCCCGGAGCAGTTCACCGGACAGTCGCTCGATGCCCGCAGCGACATCTACTCGCTCGCGGTCATGGCTTACGAGATGCTCACCGGCGTGCTGCCGTTCGACGCGAAATCGGCGTTCGAATGGGCGACCCTGCACATGACCGCTGCGCCCAAGGCCATCGAGGCGATGCCCAACGGCGCCGCGCTCCCCGAGTCGATGCGTGGTGCGATCATGCGATCGCTCTCCAAGGACAAGGAGCAGCGCTTCGCGACCATCGGCGATTTCCTCGCTCGCTTCGAGGGCAAGGTCGGCGCATCCGCCGAGGAGGCGGCGCAGAAGAAGGCGACGGCGGCCCACCAGCCTCCCGCACGTGCCGGAACGGCGGGCATGGCGAATGCGCCGGCTTACGGTGTGCCGCAGCGCGCGCAGCAGTCATCGCCGGAGCACTCGCCACAGCCTGCACCGCACGTCGCGCCGTCCGCGCCCGTGATTCCGGTGGCTGCTGCCGCGCATGCTGCATCGCCCTCGCCGGGCGAGCTCAAGGGCAAGACGCAGATGGGTGAGCCGCTCGCCTTTCCCGCGGGCGGCACCACGAACGGGCCGCCCATGGCGAGCCCCGCGCCGGCGCAGGCCGCCGCGCCGTATGCCGCTCCGGTCAACGAGCCGTACCGCGCGCCTGCGCCTCCGCAGCACCAAGCGTCGGTGCCCGCGCATCGTGGCAACACGCGCTCGGAGCAGAGCGGTGGAGGCAACAAGGGCCTCATCATCGGTGTGCTCGGTGTCGTGGCGGTCGCGAGCATCGGTCTCGTCGCGTGGGGAGCTGGCGCGTTCGGCTCCGGATCGTCTTCGCCTCCGGCGGCGCCGCTCGACCTCGGGACGGCAGCGGCAACGACCACGCTTGCTCCGACCACGCCGGACACGTCGACCGCGCCGGTCGCTCCGCCGACCATCGCGCCTCCTCTCAACCCCGCGCTGCCTCCGGTCGGGCCGGCGCCGAAGCCGACGACGAAGCCGACCACCACCGCGCCGCTGCCGACGCCGACCCCTCCGCCCGGTCCTGCGCCGAAGCCCACCACGCCCACGCCAACGCCCACCGCGCCGCCGGCTCCCACGCCCGTGCCGCGACCGACGGTCGTGCCTCCGCCGGCGCCCACGCCGGTTCCGACTCCCGCACCGACCCCCGCGCCGCCGGCGCCCACGCCGACTCCGGGAGGACGTCCCGATCCGGCGATCTGCGTTCAGGCACGCTCCGCGCGCGCGCGGGGATCTCCGCTGGCATCGACGCTCGAGCAGAGCTGCCGGAACGCCGGCGGGACCCCGTAGAGCAGCGCCCGCCGCGTCTCGACCGCACCAGCGCGTCCGTTTTCTTCGCGTTTCGTGGCGTCCCTGTATGATGCACGCGATGAGCTTTCGCCTTTTTTCTTCCTCGGTTCTCGTCGTTGCGCTCGCGTCCTTCGCCATGATGGGTTGTAGCAAGGACAAGACGGACGACGGCGACGCTGCCGCTGATGCCGCCGCCGCCGACGCGACAGTGGCCGATGCCGCCGCCGACGCGGCTGACGCTGCGGCGGTCGTCGATGCTGCCGCTGCTCCGCTCGCGACCACCGCGGCGCCGGTGACGAAGCCGAAAGCGCCGCCAGTGCTCGCCGACCCGCCGATCTGCCAGAAGGCTCGTGCTGCGCGGCAGCGGAACTCGCCGTCGTTCCCGGCGCTCGAGGCTCAGTGCAAGGCCGCCGGCGGCACGCTCTGATCAGTCTGCCCAGTGTGGCCGCCTGAAGCCTCAGGCGAGGCGTTCGAGGATCTTCTTTCCGACGAGGTACGCGTCACCGGGCCAGCGCGCGGAGACGTAGCTTCCATCCTCGACGACGAACGCGCCGGCATCGCTCGCGGCCACGCCGTGCTTCGTCAGCGTGAGCGGTCCGCGCTCGAAGTGCGACGGATCCTCGAGGGCGCTCTTCACTTCGTCCTCGACGTACGCGTCGTAGGTTCGGTAGTAGCGACCGAGCTTCCACGCCGTGAGGTAGTACGCGACGCGCTCCATGTACTTCGGCAAGCACGTGGTGCGGCGGCCATGGAGCACGCTCTTGCCGGTCTTCGGGTCCTTCGCGCGCGCGAGCACCAGCACGCCGTGACAGATCGCGGCCAGCGGCTTACCCGATGCTGCGAAGGTCGCGACCTTCTCGTGAAGCACGTCGCTGGCGAGGTACTGCTTCATGCCTTGCGCGTGGCCGCCGGGGAGCACCAGGGCATCGAAGGCAGCGGGGTCGATGGCGCTCCAGGTGATGGGCGAACGCAGCTCCTTCGATGCCACCATCTCGGCGTAAAAGCCCTTCGGCTCGGCCTTCGCGCCGAGCTCGCCGAACATCACGCCCGTCACGAGCAGCGGGTCGCACGCCGCGACCGCGCCGCGTTCCGTCGCGAAGACGACATCGTGTCCGGCCTCGCGCAGCATCTTCCACGGCACCGCGGCCTCGGTCGGATCGAAGTCACGGTCGGGCAGGGGCATGAGGACGCGCGCCATGGGTAGAGGACAGTAGCTCCGAGCCGACTGGCTGAGCGCGTGGAAAATGCCAACCCGGGTTACATGGCCGCGCGCACCTCGCCGTCGCATGGGCACTTCCTACACGCTCGATTTTCATCACCCGCATTCGCTCCGAGAAGCACGGCCGCGACTCGGATCACCTCACGAACCATCCGCTTCACGCAACGCGGATGTCGCGGCGCTC
>JAYTOQ010000368.1:0-3848 GCA_043747665.1 Polyangiaceae bacterium
TCCGGCGCGGCCACCACCGTGTACGGGCCCTTCAGCACGACGACGGCGCGAGCACGTGACGCGGCAGCGCGCGCTGCGCCGAACCGATCGCTCTCGACATCCTCGCTGGTCATTCCGAGCAACCGCGCGAGCTCGCCGGCGTGCGGCGTGAGAATGGCGCGCCCCGATGCCACCGCGAACTCCTCGAGCGCGTTTGCATGGACGGCGAGCGCATCGGCATCCACGACCATCGGGCCGCTGTAGCTGCCGAGCACGTGGCTCACAGCGGCGCGCGCGGCTTCGTCGGTCCCGAAGCCAGGGCCCATCACGACCGCGCGCTTGTTCGCGAGCAACGCGTCAATCTCGCCGGCGAGCACGCCGCCGTTGCCGATGCGCGCGGTCATCACCTCCACGACGCGCGACTCGAGCGCGGTCGCAGCGTCGGGCCACGTCACGATGGTGGCGGCCCCGGCGCCACCGCGCAGCGCGCCGTGCGCGGACATCAACGCCGCGCCTATTTTACCGCGTGATCCTGCGAGCACCGCCACATGGCCCGCACGATACTTGTGCGTATCGACGGGGCGCGGCCGGAACAGTGCGCGGACGTCGCGCGCCTCCGCGAGCGTTGCCGAGTGCTCGGCGCGCAGCGACGGCGGAACGCCGATGTCTACCACGTGCACGGCGCCCGACAGATGCGCACCCTGCCCCGTGACGTGCCCCAGCTTCAGGTGCGCGAACGACACGGTGACATCTGCGCGCACCGACGTGCCCATCGCGCCGCCCGTGTCGGCGTTCATGCCCGACGGCACGTCGAGCGCGACCTTGCGCACGCGCGCATCGTTGATGAACGTGACGATGCCCGCGAAGAGCTCATTGATCGGACGATCGAGCCCAGTGCCGAAGAGCGCATCGACGACCACGTCCGAGCCGGCGAGCGAGACCCGGAACGGATCCAGCGCGGCGGGCGCAAGCGCATCGACTCGCCCGCCGAGGCCGACGAACGCGTCGTAGTTCTGGCGGCAGTCGACGGTCATCTTCGTGGCTTCCCCGGCGAGCCACGCCTCGACGCGCGCGCCGCGGGCGATGAGATGTCGGCCCACGACGAACCCATCGCCGCCGTTGTTGCCGGTGCCGCACACGATCGCGACGCGCTTGCCGTCGGCGCGCCCGCCGAGTAACTCGCGCTCGATCACGTCGGCCGCGCCGCGGCCTGCGTTCTCCATGAGCACGAGGCTCGGTACCCGGCACACCTCGATGGCATGCTTGTCGAACGCCCGCATCTGCGCACGCGAGAGCACCGGGATCATGGCGCGAGCTTCCCCGAGCTCTCGAGGATCACCACCGCCACGGCGACACCCGCATCGTGCGTGATGCTCACGTGCCACGAGTCCGCGCCGAAGCTCTCGACCATCGCGATGGCGTTGCCTTTCAGCTCGAGGATGGGCCTGCCGCTCGTCGCGCGACGCACCTCGACCTCGTGCCAGCCGACGCCCTTCGCTCCGTCGAGCGCCTTGGCGAAGGCCTCCTTCACGGCAAAGCGGCCCGCCAGCGCGGTGGGCATGTCGCGCCCCATGAGATCTGCGCGCTCCGCCTCGCTGCAGATGCGCGCGAAGAAACGATCGCCGTGGCGCTCCAGCGCTCGACGCATCCGCTCGATCGAGCAAACGTCGATGCCGAGGCCGACGATCATCGAGGCGCTCGACCCTTGCCGATCGCCGCGAGCATCGCGCGCACAGCGGCGGGCAGCCCGACGAAGATCGCGTCGGCGACGGTCGCATGTCCGATGTTCAGCTCGACGATCTCGGGGATGGCGACCAGCGCTGCGACGTTCTTCGTGGTGAGTCCGTGGCCGGCGGCGATTTCGAGACCGAGCTCACGACCGCGCCTGGCCGCGGCTGCAAGTCGGTCCAGCTGGTGCTTCTCGGCGGCTGCGTCGCCCGCGGCATGCGCGTATTCGCCCGTGTGGAGCTCGATCTGCTCGACACCGAGCGCATGCGACGCCTCGATCTGCGCGAGGTCCGGCGCGATGAAGAGGCTCACCTTGATGTCGGCGGCGCGCAGCTGACCGACATGCGCACGCAGCAACGGCGTGGCCTTCACGACCTCGAGCCCGCCCTCCGTGGTGCGCTCCTCACGACGCTCGGGGACCAGCGTGACGACGTCGGGCACCACCTTGCAGGCGATCGCGATCATCTCGTCGGTCGATGCCATCTCGAGGTTGAACGTCGCGCGGAGCGTCGCACGAAGGCGCGTGACGTCCTCGTCGCGGATGTGCCGGCGGTCTTCGCGCAGATGTGCGGTGATCCCGTGAGCACCCGCGTCGAGACAGACGCGCGCGGCGTCGACCGGATCGGGATACGACGTTCCTCGTGCGTTGCGCACCGTGGCGACGTGATCGACGTTGACGTGCAGACGCATCGCGGGCCGGACGGTAGCACAGAAGCCGCATTCCCGATTCGGCGGTCGGCTCGCGAGCTCCGCCACGGATCGACTGTAAAATAGGCTGCATGTGGCAGACTTCGAAAGCAACTACCGCCGCTCACCGGCCGACCGGGGCTTCGTGAAGTCCTTCTCGAAGGTCCCCGCGGCAGACGTTGCCGCATTGAAGCCGCGTTGGCGAGCCGCTACGAGCGTCGTCATGACTACACTCGCCAAGGCCTCGCACGGCTCCTCTGTCGTCGTACTCGTCGTACTCGCAGCCGCGGGCTGCTCGAGCAGCACAGGCAGCGGCGGCAGCGGCACCAGCGGCACCAGTGGCACCAGCGGCAGCGTTGGTGCCAGTGGCGAGTGCAAGGCCGGCACCGAGGCTCCGTACGCAAGCCCCGCCGGCACGCCGATGGCCTTCCCGGCCGGCGTCTCCGTCGAAGGCGACATCGGCGGTAACCTCAGCGGCGACACCAAGGCGCACTGCAAGGGCGCTGACGACGTGGAGTATGCGAGCGATCTGATCTTGGCGTGCGTTGGTCTGCGAAACTCGACGGCGGCCGACGTGACGGTGACGTTCCCCGCCGGCCTTACCTTCGTAGCGAAAGCGCAGGAGACGACGAACGGCATTCTCGTTCATAGCCACGACGTGACCGTGCCGGCCGGTCTCACCTACTTTGCGTTCCGGCCCGCGTCACTCAACCAGGCGTGCAGTCCCGGAAGCGCGACCGACACCTACTCGCTCGGCAACGTGACCAACGACGCGAAGCTCCTCGAGGTCCTGGGTCTCGCAAAGACGAAGAAGATCCACGGCGACATCGGTGCCGCAGTCGTGGGCCGGATGATCTGGGACATCACGGACGGCAGCGGCGTCACCGACGAGCACCGCAAGCAGCTCGCCGCCGCTCCCGACCTGTAAGCCAGTCCGCGCCATTCCCTCCGGTCAGTCGGTCGGCGTGCAGGTTCGCACGCCGACACTTCATTCCCTCCGGTCAGTCGTCGGCGCCGCCCGACTCGCCGTCTTCTTCGGTCTTCGGGGTCTGGAGGATTTCGCCATTCGGGCCGTCCTTGCGGACGATGAGCGTCTTGCGACCCACCGTGTCGGGGTTCTCGCGCGCAACTACGGTGATGACGTTCACGCCGGGACGGAGCGGAACTGAAGCCTCGAAGGGCATGCGCTTCCCGTCCTGGCCGTTGCGGTTCGAGCGATAGAAGATCTTCCGGCTGCCGACGAAGATGTACGCGTCGAGCAATCGGTCGGAGTCGCTCGTGACACCCTTGATGGTCGTGGTCGCATCCTTCGTGGCGAGGACGAGGGGCTCGACCTCGATCGACGGCGGATAGCGGCGCATCACCTCCTCGAACGCCACCGTCGCGGCCGGCGTCCCACCGGGCTCGAGCTCGGTGGACTTGACGAAGCCGAAGCGGCCGTCGCCGAGAGAGAC
>JAYTOQ010000369.1:0-2163 GCA_043747665.1 Polyangiaceae bacterium
TGCTATAGGGTGCGGCCGTGAACGTGCTCTTCGTCGCCTCCGAGGTGGCGCCGTTCGCCAAGACCGGGGGACTCGGCGACGTCGCAGCGGCTCTGCCGAGGGCACTTGCTCGTTCGCGTGGCGCCGGCTCCGACGCTGCCGCCCACGACGTGCGCGTGGTCATGCCGATGTACGGGCGGATCAAGCACGCCGACGATGCCGAGGTCGTCATCCGCGAGGTCGTGCTCGAGCTCGGGTCGAACCGGATCGTGTTCTCGGTGCACGCGACGGTGCTGCCGGGAACGAAGGTGCCGGTCTACCTCGTCCACTGCCCGGGGCTCTATGGGCGGCACGGGATCTACACGGAGGACCACGACGAGCATCTCCGCTTCGCGGTGCTGTCGTGGGCGGCGCTCAGCATCTGCCAGCGGCTCGGCTTCCGGCCCGACATCGTGCACGCCAACGACTGGCAGACCGCGCTCCTGCCGCTCCTCCTGCGCAGCGTGTTTGCGTGGGATCGCCTGTTCGCGCAGACGCGCACCGTGCTCACCATCCACAACATCGGGCACCAGGGATCGTTCGACGCGCGCGTGCTGTCTGACATCGGGCTCGCGTCGTCGGCGCATCACTTCCACCAGGATCAGCTGCGCGAGGGTCGGATCAACTTCCTCCTCACGGGGCTGCTCTACGCGAATGCCATCACCACGGTGAGCCCCAGCTACGCGCGCGAGGTGCAGCGGCCGGAGCACGGCGTCGGGCTCGACGCGTACCTGCGCGAGCGGTCGAACGTGCTCTTCGGGATCCTCAACGGCATCGACGAGGACGAGTGGAGCCCGGACCGCGACACCATGCTCCCGCATCGCTACTCGATCGAGGATCTCGGCGGCAAGGAGCTGAACAAGCAAGCGCTGCTCGCGAGCGCGAACCTGCCGTACGCGCGCGAGGTGCCGGTCATCGGCGTCGTGTCTCGCCTCGCCTGGCAGAAAGGCTTCGATCTCTGCTTCGACGTCCTGCCGCGCCTCTTCTCGAGGCGTGCGGTGCAGATGGTGGTGCTCGGTACGGGAGAGCCGAAATACGAGCAGCTCTTCTCCGCGCTGGCCCGGCGCTTCCCGCGACAGGTGGCGTATCTCAGCGCGTTCAGCGAGCCGCTCGCGCATCGAATCGAGGCAGGCTCGGACATGTTCCTGATGCCGTCGCGCTACGAGCCGTGCGGGCTCAACCAGATGTACAGCCTGCGCTACGGCACGCCGCCGATCGTGCATCGCACCGGCGGCCTCGCCGACACGGTCTCGCACTTCGATCGCTCGACGGGCCGCGGCAACGGCTTCGTCTTCGAGCACTTCGACGAGACTGGCCTCACGTTCGCGTTGATGGCGGCGCTGCGGGTCTGGGGTAGCGGCAAGGGCGCGGACCGCGCGACGTGGGAGAAGCTGCAAGCGAACGGCATGCGCTCGCGCTTCGGCTGGGACGACCGCGTCGCCGCATACGAGACGGTCTACAAGATGGTGGCTCCCGGCCGCTGAGGCGCCTGAGCGGACCCGAACGGCGGCGTCCCCAGGGGGTGCTCGGCCGCGTCGGGAGGCCTTGAAAATGGAGCGATCGTGGATTCGGCGAACCCGAGTGCCGCATGTGCGCACAATCACGCACACTGCTTCCCATGCGGTTGTCCTTTCTCGCGCTCTCGCTCCTCACGATCTCGCTCGGCGCGTGCGCTGCGCCTTCCGACGACGAGGCGCCGGCCGGCGACCCTTCTGGCGCAGACACGTCGAGTGACGCGATCGTCGAGGGCAAGGAGACGTTCGCGCGGCCCGAGGTCGGCGCGTTCTGGCACGGCAACGGGCTGTGTACCGGCACGCTCATCCGTCCCAACGTGGTGCTGACGGCGATGCATTGCACCGGTCTCGCGGTCGATCAGGACGTGAGCGGCGCCGCACCGGCGTACCACTTCGTCATCAAGAAGGGCGCGCGCGGGTCGGAGCGCTACGATTTCAAGATCGATCGCCTGCACGCGATCGCCACGCTGGCCGATATGAACGGGTCGTCGAGCTGGCGTGCGCGCGACATCGCGCTGCTGCGTCTCACGACCGACGTGCCCGCGACGGTGGCGCGTCCTGCCGCCATCGCGACGGCGTGGCCGCGTCTCGGCAGCACGGTGTCGGTCTTCGGCTACGGCTGCGTCAGTCG
>JAYTOQ010000370.1:0-4389 GCA_043747665.1 Polyangiaceae bacterium
CATCGCACGATGAATCACATCCTCGTCGCGGATCGCATCTGGCTCGGCCGCCTCGCGGGTCGGGTGCCGGAGCCGGGCTTGCTCGGCGGCGACGGGATCAAGAGCCTCGACCAGGAGCTCGCCTCCGACTTCGACGAGCTACGCCGCGAGCGCGACACGACCGACGCCGCGATCGACGCACTGGTCGAGACGTTCACCGCCGAGGGCCTCGCCGGGATGTTCTCGCTGACCCGCAAGGGCCAGACGCGCGACGTGCCACTCTGGTGGATCGTCACGCAGCTCTTCAACCACCAGGCACACCACCGCGGTCAGATCACGACCTTGCTCGTTCAGGCAGGGCAGGACCCGGGGTCGACGGATCTCTTCGCGATGCTCTTCGCGGAGGCGAACGACGCCGCGTTCATGACGACGAAGTGAGGTTCACTCGCGTTGTCCGTCGCGGTCGGACTCCGGCGCCACGTCGAGCGGCGCAGGCCGGAGCGGGATCTTGACGGTGAAGATCGATCCTCGGGGCACATTGCTCTCGATGTCGATCGTGCCGCCGTGCTGTTCGACGATGTCCTTGACGCCTGCGAGACCGATCCCGATCCCGGGGATCCCAGCGCGGCGCGCATTCCGGCCGCGGTAGTACCAGTCGAAGACGTTTGCGCGGTCCTTCTCGGCGACGCCGATCCCTTCATCGGACACGCGGAGAATCGCCGACGGCTCGCCCGCTGCCTGGACATCCGGCTCCACGGTGACGCGCACGAGGCCACCGTCCGGGCTGAACTTGACTGCGTTGGAGAGGAGGTTGGTGGCCACGCGCTCGATCCGTATGCGATCCCAGTGACCGACGAGCGACGGGATGCTCGCCTCGATCTCGATGCGATGGTTGAGAGAGCTGCTCTGGAACTGCCGGGCGCTCTCTCGAACTAGGGTCACGAGGTCGACCTCGGAGCAATCGAGCTCGAGGCGCTGTCCCGCACGCAGCTGCGAGACATCGAGCAGCTCGTCCAGCATGCTGGCCATGCGCGTGACCTGCCGCGCGATGCCCCGCGGGATCCCAAGCGCCGCTTCGGCGACCTGTCCCTCGAGCGCCGAGATGGCGAGGAGGACGACGTGCAACGGAGCACGAAGGTCGTGCGAGATCACCGACACCATCTGGTCACGCAGGGTCACCGCCTGCTCCGCCTTCTCGAGGGCGGCCTTCAGCGCTTCGTCGGCACGATGCCGGACCGTGACGTCGCGCACCGTGCCGAGCAGGCGAACCGGCTCGCCGTCCGGCCCGAATACACCCTCCCCGGCACACTCGAGCATCAGCACCGTCCCGTCGGCGTGCCGGACGCGGAATTCACATCGAAAGATGCCGGTTCGACGCGCCTGGCGAGCCTGCGCCGCGGCGGCTTCACGGTCGTCCGGATGCACGATGCTCAACCACAGCTCGTAGCTCGCCGGACCCGGCACACGGACGCCCCCGAAGAGGCGCCAGGCCTCGTCGGTGGACGTCGCCTCATCAGTCGCGAGGTTCCAGTCCCAGGTGCCGACGTTGGCTGCACGCTGCGCGCGTGCCAGGCGTGACTCGCTCGCGTGAAGCTCCTCCGTCATTGCCCAGCGCTCCGCAGCGTTGTCGACCGCGCGCGCGAGGCTCTCGACGGTCATCCAGGACTTGCCGACGAAATCCTGTGCCCCCGCGCGCAGGACCTGGCGTCCCAGCGTCAAGACGTCGCCGCCGGTCATGACGACGACCGGGCAAACGACGTTGCCGTCGTCGTTCTTCAGCCCGTTCAGCAAGTCCAGCGCCGTGCCGTCGGGAAGGTGATAGTCGACGATCGCAAGATTCGGCGCGTCCCCGGGCGCATCGCGGATCATGCTCACGGCCGCGGCGACGGTCGCGGCCTCCGTGAACGAATACCTGCGCTCCGATCCGTTGAGCAACAGGCGCCTCGTCTCGGCGCGGTCCGAGGGGCTGTCGTCGACGATGATCAGCCTCAAGGTCCGACGTCTCCGGGGAGCGTGAAGAAGAACGTCGAGCCCCAACCAAGCGTCGCGTCGACCCAGACCTGGCCACGGTGACGCTCGACGAGCTTCTGCACGATGGTGAGCCCGACGCCCGTTCCACCGCCGAACGCGTCCTGCGCGTGAAGCCGACGGAACATCGTGAAGATGGGCCCGATGTGCTTGTCGGAGATCCCGATGCCGTTATCCTTGACGAAGAAGATCGTGTGCTCCGCCGCACCGGGCGGCGCTTTCGGCCGCGGCAGGTTCTCGCCGCGAGCCACGTAGCCGACCTCGATGTGCTTCGACGGCTTGTCGTTGTACTTGAGCGCGTTGGAGAGCAGGTTCACGAAGATCTCGCGGACCCGCACGCGATCGCACAGGGCGCGCGGGAGCGCGCGCGGGATGAACACCTCACTGCTGGGATTCGTCGTTCGCGAACCGACCATCTCGAGCGCCTCGCGCACCACCTCGTCGAGGTTCGTGGGCTCGAGCTCGAGCGTCGTCCGTCCCACCCGAGAGAATTGCAGCAGCGAGTCGAGCAGGCTGTCCATGCGGGTGGTCAGCCGCATCAGCACCTCGAGCTTGCCGCGCCGCTCCTCGTCGGTGCGGATCGCGCTGTCCAGGAGCTGATGCGCGAAGTGTTGAATCCCGCGCAGAGGCTCCTTCAAATCGTGACCCGCCGCGTGAGCGAACGCATCGAGCTCCTGGTTGCTGCGCGTGAGGTCGGCGTTGAGGTCCGCGAGCTGCTCCGCCCTCCCGACGATGACGTCCATCACGAGGACCCGCAATCGCGCGGCGGCATCGACCTCGACGTCCAGCCACGGCCGCGACCGATTCCGCACCGATTCGCGGAACAGCTCGAAGCTCGCGCGCGGCGTGAGCCGTGGGCCGTACGGCCCGAGCGTCGTCGGCTTGTCGTGAGGATTGCCTCCCCACTCCACGATGCGGATCGTCTCGGGCCGGAACCACATCATGAAATTCCGGCGGCCGGGCGTCAGCGCGATCGCGAGCACTCCGCTCGCTCGGTCCGCGAACGCCGCCGCCGGCGGATACTCCTGCGACAACGAATCGGTGGCATACACGCGGCGCGCGGTTCGACCGAGCTCGGGCCGCTCCTCCAGGTGCAGAGCGAGAGCGTCGAGCTCCTGATCGCTCGGTGTGTCGCCGATCTTCCACCACTTCGCGTCGTGGTAGAGAGCCGCGCCTCCGGCCTCCAGCCCTTCGAGCATTCCCGTGCGACCGTCAAAGAACGTCGCAAGGCCACCTTCGTGCGCAGCGCGCGCCAGGAGGTCGTTGTGAACGGACTCGACGCGGAGTCGATAGAGCACGTGCTCGCGCTCCTCCGCGGCTTTGAGCTGGAGCGAGGCGATCTGCGCGACGAACTCGCAGGCCGCGCGCACCGGGTACGAGACGTGCTTCGGACCCGCATAGTGATGGCAGGCAATGAGCCCCCACAGCTCGCCCGCTTGACGGATGGACATGGTGAGGCCCGCCGTCACGCCCATGTTGCGCAGGTACTCGGTGTACATGATCGACGGACCACGCAGCGCGCAGTGGGTCATGGCGAGCGGCGCGTGCGTCACCGGATGCGCGAGCGGGACGAGCTCGGCGAGGCCGCCCGCGACGTCCTGCACTGGCCGGCACCACACGCGCTTGAAGATCTCGCGCGCGGGCCTCGGGATGTCCTCGGCCGGGTAGTGGAGACCGAGCCATGGAGCGTAAGCCTCGTCGCGGCTCTCTGCGAAGACCTCGCCGTGACCATCGGCGTGAAACTTGTAGACCATCACGCGACCGAAGCCGGTGATGGCGCGGACCTCTGCGCTCAGGATGCGACTGAGCTCACCGACCGAGGTCGCCGATTGCAGGCGGCTCACGGTCTTCTGGAGGAGGCCGACGTAGTCGGGCTCGATGCCGTCGGTGCGCCCCGTCGCCTCGAGCTCGATCACCGCGACGCCGTCGACGGTGTGCACCGTCACGTCGAGGGCCGGGACGCCAGCCCTCGCGGGAAGGGTGACGACGTAAAGAGGATTGTTGTCCACTCCTCGCTGGTCTCCTCGCTGGTCGAGGAACTGCCGGACGCTGGCTGCTGGCTGCTCTCCGAGGGCCGCGGAGATCGGCCGTCCGAGCAGGTCCGCAGCGTCGTGCCCGAGGATCGCTCGCGCGTTCTCGCTCACCTGCAAGATCTCGAGGTCCGAGGGGCGGACCACGAGCAGCGCGCCGTGGGCCTGGATGCATCCAGGCGTCTGAACCGGCTCACTGTCGCAGTTCGTGATGGTCACGCCGTGACGCTTCACGCTGTAGGCCCCGTTCGACCACGGCACCGCGGGGCCGGAAGCTACAGGCAACATCGGAGCATCTGCGAACCCTACGCGCCGGCAACCGAAGCTCCTACGGTCGCGAGCGAAATGCGAC
>JAYTOQ010000371.1:0-13177 GCA_043747665.1 Polyangiaceae bacterium
GACTACTACCCGGTCAACGCCATCGGTGTCCGTCACGTGCACAACCTGTTCGTGCGCAATCGTCGCGTCGCGATCAGCGTCGACACGCCCCCCGAGTCCGGCCTCGGCCGCGTGACGGTGGTGATGGTCGCTGCGATGGTGGTCGGCAGGATCACCGTCACCGGCAACGCCGCGCGTGACGTGCCGACCGGTCTCCACACCTACGAGCCGCCGCTGCGCGTCGCGCGTGGGGACGAGATCGGGATCTTCCACCTCGGCTCGACCGCGGTCGTGTTCTTCGAGAAGAAGGCGCGCGTGAAGTGGCTCGTCGACGACGGCCCCATCCGCTTCGGCCAGCCCTTCGCGAAGCATGGAGACGGCGGATGAGCGACGGGCCCGTCAAAATGGCCTCGCCCGAGGGGCCCGACGCTCCGGCGCTCGACGACATCATCCTCGGCGAAGACGATCACACGATGCCGTTGCCGAACGCGCCCGCGCGTGGACCCGCGGCGCCGCCTACGACGAAGGACACCGACGCGCTCGCGAGGGCGATCGAGTCGGGCGGAGGCGGATCGAGCGCATCGAGCCCACCGCCGGAGGACCGCCCGTCGCAGGGCTCGCGCAGCTCGAACCGCGTGAAGAGCGCGGATCCGCTGAAGGACACCCGCAAGCGCCAGAAGATGACGCTGCGCATTCCTGACGACGAGGTCTCGCGTCCGCAGCTCCCCGCGACGACGCCCATGGGCGGTGTGCCGGCAGCGAGCGCGTCGCGTCCGCCGTCGCGTCCAAACTTCCCCGATGAGCAACCCGCGCAGCCGCCCGCGCCCGTGCACGTTCCCCTCCAGCCGAGCCGCATCATCTCGGTGGGCTCCGCCGACGACACGCTCGAGCTCCCGGCGGCCGACCTCGAAGCTCGTGGCAGCGGGCACAACGCCGGCACAGCGCGACGCGCGCCGGGCATCGACGCCGCGCAGGAGGCGGGCTGGACGCCGTATCAACCGACGGTCGCCGATCGAAGCACCGACAAAGCGCGCGCCCCGGCGCACACGATGATCGACGAGCCCGGCATGGGCGCGATGGCCTCGATGATCTCGGATGCGCGCGCCGCCGAGGAGCGCGCCGCCGAAGAGACGCCGTCGGTGCCGCCCGCCTCCGAGGACATCCCGATCGACACCGACGACGACGAGCCGCTCGCGCACGATCGCTCGGACGAGCTCGTCACGCGGCCGCGCCTGCCGGCGTCCCTCGACTCCGAGGAGATCCGCATCGACGGGGGCGAGCGCCGCACCGATCCGGGCGACGTCGCCGACGAGATCGGGGCCGACGACCTCGTGAGCGTCGAGTCCATCCCGAGCCCGCATTCGCCGCACGCTCCGCCGCTGCTCAGAGGCGGAGGCGGAGGCGTGAGCATCGAGCGCGTGACGGCGACGTCGCTCATGGCCGGCGTCCCTCCAGTCGGCGCCGGCTCGACGCCGCATCTCTCGTCGCCGCTCGCCGTCTCGGCCGGTGTCGGTCGCGACGGCGTGACGCCCATCGCCCCCGCGGTCGCGGCGCGCATGCCGTCGACGCCCGCTCCGGCGCCTGCGGCGGCATCGGCATCGGCATCGGCGACTCCCATCGCCGCGTCCATCGCCGAGGACGACGACGACGGCGCATACACCGCGCCAGCGGCCGGGACGCCGATGGCTCGTCGCCAGCAACCTGCGGGCGGTCCCTTCGGCTTCATGGGCGGACCGAGCGCGAGCGGCGCAGCAGGAGCTTCGGTCGGCGGCCTCGCGCCGCCGGCGATGAACGAGTCGGCAGCGCATCGGAAGAAGGTCCGTCCCTGGTGGGAGGACCTCTTCAACGACGACTTCATCCGCACGATGGCGAAGATCACCGATGCGGACATCGCCCGCGAGGCGAACTTCATCGAGGAGAGCCTGGGGTGCGAGGCCGGCGCGACCATCCTCGACCTCGCGTGCGGCACCGGCCGCCATGCCGTCGAGCTCGCGTCGCGCGGCTATCAGGTGGTCGGCTTCGATCTCTCCCTCGCCATGCTCGCGCGGGCGTCCGACGAGGCGCAGGACCGCAAGCAGAAGATCAACTTCGTGCAGGGCGACATGCGCGAGATGACCTTCGAGGAGACCTTCGACGGGGTCTTCTCGTGGAACACGAGCTTCGGCTACTTCGACGAAGAGAAGAACGCCGCGGTGATCGCCAAGGTGCATCGCGCGCTCAAGAAGGGCGGCCAGTTCCTCCTCGACGTCGTCAACCGCGACAACCTGGTGCGTCAGGCGCCCTCGCTCGCGTGGTTCGAAGGCGACGGCTGCATCTGCATGGACGAGATGCAGGTCGACTTCATTACGAGCCGCATGAAGGTGAAGCGCACGCTCATGATGGACGACGGGCGCACGAAGGAGATCGAGTACTCGATCCGCGTTTACTCGTTGCACGAGCTCGGCAAGATGCTCCACGACAATGGGTTCCGCGTCGCCGAGGTGAGCGGTCGCACGGGAACGCCCGGCGTGTTCTTCGGCTGCGAGTCTCCGCGCACGCTGATCCTCGCGGAAAAGCGGTAGCCTCCGCGCTGTAAAGGCGCTTATCGCTCGAAAGCGACGGCACTCACGACCTCGCGGTCGTCACGACCGACCTCGCGACGACGTTCCTCGAGCAGACGTTGAAGCTCCATCCGCTCGCCGTCGAGGACGTGTGGAACGACGTCGGTCTGCCAAAGGTCGAGGACTTCGACGACTACGTGCAGGTGATCCTCCACGGCCTTCGGTGAGGACGACCAATCCTCGGACGAGGTGCCGCTGGAGCTCGCCGAGCGCGACATCCTCATCGGTCAGAACTGGCTCGTCACCCACGCGCACGACGAGAAGGTCTGCGCGGTGACCCCCATCCAGGACGAGATCCTGCGCAGCGCGAAGCTCCTGAAGAAGGGCCCAGCCTGGGTCGCGCACGCGCTCAGCGCGACGCGACCTCGCGCGGGGGCGCGTCCTTGCAGCAGCGCGTGCCGGTCTCGCCGCCGTTGTAGACGTCGTTGTGACCGACCTGGAACTGGCGGCAGGCATGGCGGCTCGGGATCCACCACGAGCCCTTCAGCACTTCCTTCCAGCCCATCTTGGATCCTTGTCCAGGACCGTCAGCCTGCGTCCACTCCTCGACGTTGCCCGCGAGGTCCTGCACGCCGAACGGGCTCGCGCACTTCGCGTGAGAGCCGACCTCGGAGCGGAGATCGTTGAGGCGACCGACCTTGCCGATGCCCTCAGTGATGTCGGTGTTGCACGCGGTGGTGTCGCGCTCCCAGCCGTACGGGTAGGGACGCATCTCCTCGCCCTCGCAGGCGAAGATCCACTCGCTCTCGCGACAGAGGCGCGCGCCTTCCGACTCGCAGAGCGCCTTCGACGACGTCCACGACATGAAGTGACGTGGGAGCTTGGTGTTCTCCTCGACGCGCTCGGTGGCATCGATGCAGTAGCGACGATGCAACTTGGGAACCTTGCAGACTGCATTCTTCGCGTAGCGCTTGCAGCGGAAGTGCGCATATCGGCTGGTCGGCGGGTCCATCCACTCGAGGCAGGTCTGCTCGACGTCGGGGCAGTACTCGCCCTCCACGAGCACCATGCCGGTCGGGCACGCGCCGTCGGCGGACGACCGTCGGATGATCTTGGCGTTGAGGTCGGCATTGGCGCCGGCGGCGAGCGCGCCGATCTGCAGCGTCGCGGTGCCGACGGGCTCGGTGCCTTCGCTCGCGGCGGCTCGCGTGCATGCCGTCGCCGCGATGACGGCGCCGGCGGCCAGCGCTGCCGTGAGGATCGAGCTCATCCGCAGGGGTTTCATGCGATGGCCGGGGCTAACCCGGTTCGAAGGGAGCGAACACCTGAAATCCGCCCTGACGCGGTCGGCCAAGCTGTTCAGTGCTCAAATCACCGGCAAATTTGCGGTGCGGCACGGTTGGCAGGCATCGTTTCGTCGGACGGCGCGTTGATCTCGCGTGGGCTTACCCGACCTCGCGCGTCTCGAGAGGGAAGAGGGGAGAGCATGGGCGTTGGCGTGCGGTCGGCGGGCGGAGGGCAGAGCCGGATCGCGGTCGTGGCGATCGTGGCGATTGAGGCCATCGCGGGTTGCTCGACGCGCGGGCGTAACGACGGCGCGCCGCTCGCGAGCGCGAGCGCGGTGTCGAGTGCCGGAGCGGTGTCGAGTGCCGGAGCGGACGGTGGCGGATGTCCCGCCGAGATGGTGCTCGTCGAGGGCGAGTACTGTCCCGTCGTCGAGCACGTCTGTCTGCGGTGGCTCGATCCGCCCGGGCCGTACCACGAGTTCCGATGCGGCGAGTACAAGCGCCCCGCGGCATGCACGGCGCCGCGCGAGAAGAAGCGCTTCTGCATCGATCGCGAGGAGTACGTCGCGCCCGGCGAGACGTTGCCCGTCGCCAACACGTCGTGGACGAGCGCCGGCGCGATCTGCGCGACGCGTGGCGCGCGTCTCTGTCTCGAGAGCGAGTGGCAGTTCGCATGCGAAGGGCCGGACATGCATCCCTATCCATATGGCGACGGCTTCACGCGCGACGGCAAGGCCTGCAACATCGACCGGAGCGATCTGGGGATGCCCGGCAGCGGCCTCAAGGACCTGCGCGTTCCCATCACCGAGTTCCCGAGGTGCGTCTCGCCGTTCGGCGTCCACGACATGTCCGGCAACGTCGAGGAGTGGACGACGCTCGACAAGGGCAAGGCGCCGGAGCGCTCCAGCATGAAGGGCGCGTGGTGGCTGCCGGGAAAGAACACGTGCCGCGCGGCCACCACCGGCCACGGCGAGGTCTATCAGGGCAAGCAGGTCGGCGCGCGCTGCTGCCGCGACGGAGGCTGAGCGCCGTTCACTCGTCGCCGAAGGCGAGGCCGTCGGGATAGACGCCCACCGCCCAGCGCTTCTTCGTCTGGAGCGTGGCCGGATCGATCTCGAGCACGCTGCCGGCGCTGCGGTGATCGCCCTCGCACACGAGATAGACGCGCGCGTCCTTGGCGACGCGCACGACATGAGGCAACGCGCACTGCTCGCGCGCGAACGAGATTCGGCGCTCCACCTTCGCGCGATCCAGATCGATGCGCACGAGGCCGTCCGGAGACTGCGTGGGAACGAGCAGCGTATGCGCGTCGATGAATGCCGGCATGAAGGCCTTCGCCGCGAGCGGGACGCTCTTCTCCGGCAAGAACCGCTTGGTCTCCCGATCGAGCACGCGGATGTCTTGACCCTCGAGATCCGCGACGACGACCAGCTTCTCGTCCGGCGAGAGCGTCGCCGAGTACGGCCCGAAGCGCGGCACCCCCGGTACGCCCTGGCCGGCGCCGAGCGGGATGCGCGAGCTCGCCAGGCCTTCGCTCGCGAGATCGACCACCGCGAGCTCGTCGGATCCGTAGCAAGCGACGTACGCCGTCCGGTCGTCCTTCGTCACGGTGATGCCGTGCGGCGCGACGCACACCGGGCGCGCCCCGAGTCGCTTCATGTCCTTCGCATCGAAGACCACCAGCTGCGCGAACATCGTCGAAGGGCTCGCGCCGCCGCGCGCTGCCACGTCCATCGCGCGCTTCATGTCGAAGTGCGACACGAGCACGCGCTTGCGATCGTGCGTGAGCACCACGTCGCCGGGGTTCTCGTCGACGTCTTGCGACGCGCGCACGGCGAGCGTTCCGAGATCGAGCCGCGCGAGCTTGCCGACGTCCGACGCGTTGCCGTGGCTGGCATGCGGATCCGCCTTCGCGTTCGCGGCTGCGGGCTTCGACTCGGGCGGGAACGCGAGCGCCACGAAGACCGTCTTCGACACAGAATCGATGGCGAGATGATGCGGCGCCTCGTGCGCGTCGGGGTCGAGATCCACCGGCACGCTCACCACCGCGTCGCCATCGCGGTCGATGACGCTGATGGTATCGGAGCCGTTGTTCGTCACGTACCCCGCGCGCGACGGCGCGATCGCGACGGCCATCCCCGGCGTGGTCGGCCCGGTCGCCACATCGCCCGAGGACCCATGAAAGCCTGGTTTTTTCGAGCATCCCGAGCATCCCGCGAGGCTCGCGTCCGATGCCGCCGCCGCGAAGAGCAGAGCGACGAGGGCGACACCTCGCGATGCGCCGAGGTACAACGGAGCCGTGCTCGCGCTCCGTCGAACGGCCGTCGCTCTCCTCGTGTCTTCTCTGTCTGCGTTGCCGCTGCTCACCACGCTCGCTCTCGTTTGTAGCACCCGCGATGCACGCGCGAACGGACGTTTCCCGCAAGCGCAGGCGTTCGAGACCGTCCCCGGCGGCGACGGCTCGTCGATCTTCCTGCGCACCACGTTTGGCATCCTCGTCTCGCGTGACGCGGGCACTACCTGGCAATGGATCTGCGAGCGCGCGCTCGGCTACGACGGCTCATGGGATCCGCCGATCGCGGTGACGCACGACGGACGCCTCTGGGTGGGGCTCGAGCGCGGTCTCGTCTCTACGCTCGACGGCTGCACCGTCGACACGGCGACCGAGCTGAACGGCGAGCAGGTGAAGGATCTCACCGTCGACCCCAAGGGCGAGACGCTCTGGGCCCTTACCGGCGCGCCGGAGAAGGCGGGCGCGATCTGGCGGCGGTCGCCCTCCGACTCCGATGGCGGCGCCGCACGCTGGCAGCGCATGGGCACCATGCCCGAGAACATCAACCCGATGACCATCGAGGTCGCGCCCTCGAAGCCTTCGCGCATCTACGTGAGCGGCCAGCCTTACGGCACGGTGCGCGGATGGCTGTGGCGCTCCGACGACGGCGGCAAGACCATCAATGGCGCGGCGAACGCGCTCGAGCACTCGGGACCGTTCTTCATCGCGGCAGTCGATCCCAAGGACGCGAATCGGGTACTCCTCCGTCATCTCCACACGACAGGCAGCACCGTCCTCGTCACCGCCGACGGTGGAAAGACCTTCAAGGAGCTGCTCTCCATGGACAGCGCGATGTTCGGCTTCGCGAAGAGCAGCGACGGCCTCACGTATTTTGCAGGCTCGGGGCTACCGCAGGACGGTATCTTTCGATCGACGGATCGCGGTGAGCACTTCGACCGCGTCACCAACCACGGCGTGCTCTGTCTCCATGATGCGCCGGGCGGACGACTCTTCGTGTGCGAGAACCCGGCGACGCTCGGCGGCCCGGCCATCGGCCTCTCGCGCGATCGCGGCGCGACCGTGTCGACCATTGCGACGTTCGGTGACGTTCGCGGCCCCGTCGCCTGCGGAGCAGACGCCGCCGCCAACGGCGGAGCGGATGCCGACGCGGGCGGCGGTCTCTGCGCGGCGGCGTGGCCCGAGACCCGCATCGCGGTCCTCCCGCGACCGCCCCGCGCGACCGCGTCGATCGATGCCGGCAGCGAGCCTGACGCCGGCGCCCGACGCGGCCCCGACGAGGTCCCCGCGCGTCGCTCGACGTGTGGGTGCGAGCTCGTCGGCAGCAGCGAAAAGGCCTTGGATCACGCGTGGCTCACCACGGGGCTGCTGCCCCTCGTGGTGTGGGCGCGGGCCCGCAGTCGGCGTGGATCGCGACGCGACCACAGGTGTCCCTCCGCAGGAAGTTGAGCAGCGAGTTGCGCAATCTGCGCGCCGGGCTTTCCTCTGCGGATGCGTGAATTTGGGCATTTCGTGGCCGTCGGTTCGCCGAGCGCCGATGGACCGCGCTTCACTCACGAGGTGGGAGATCGTGGCGCACGCCCGAGCCGGCGATGGCGTCAGCCTTGCACACGATGGCGGTCATGCGGAACGCCCTGCTCATCGCCATCGGACTCGCTTCGGTCTCCATCCTCGCTGTCGGCTGCGGCGACGCGAGCTCTTCGACGGGCGTCCAGCGTGGACGCGGGGCGACCGGCATTCCCGCGGTGGGCACCGATCAGATGCATGATCCGAACGCTCCCGACGAGCCCGCGGATCCCGTGAACCCGAACGCGAGCGCACCGCCGCCGGCCCCCACCACCGCAGGAACCGCGGCGGGCACGCTCGCCGTGACCGTCGACAACGCCACGCCGTCTGCCGACCTCGGTGGGCAGGTCGATCTGACCGTCAGCGTGGAGCCGAAGGCCGGCTTCACCGGGACCGCGACGCTGTCCGTCACCGGGCTACCCACGGGCGCGACGGGCACCTTCCTCCCCGCGATGGTCACGCTCAACACGACCGCGGTCACCTCGAAGCTCACCATCAAGATCCCCGCCGGCACCGCGCCGACGGCGCCCGGCGCTGCGGCGCCGCTCGTGGTCAAGGCGTCTGCGCCCGGCATGGCCGGCGGCGCTGCCGTCGAAGCCACGGCGAACGCGAACTTCAAGGTCAATCCGAAGATCACGATGACCATCCCCCTCAACGCCGACGCCATGCGCGCTGCGGTCGGCACGCGCTACGTCGACGGGTGGTTCGGTCCGATGTTCGGCTCGGCGCCGCAGCCGCTCCAGACGCAGGCCGGCAACGGGATCACCGTCATCGTGAAGAACGCCGACTCGGTCCCGCACATCGTGCACGGCAACGCCGGCTTCGTACACGGCGACACGGCGAACCCGGTCCCTGCGGGCGGCACCGACCCGAAGAACCGGACGCTCGCGCCCGGCGTCAATACCAGCGGCTACCTCCACGAAGGCGCGAACGGAACGAGCGAGTCGTTCCGCATCACCGTCAATACCGCGCCCTGAGCAGGCCCAGCAAGCGCAGGTGGCGTCACTCGTAGGCGATGCTGACGATGGTCAGCTCCGCCTCGCCGCTCGGCTTGGCGAAGACCACGGTCTCGCCGACCTGCCTCTTGAGCAGCGCGCGTCCGAGCGGCGATCGATAGCTGATGCGGCCCTTCGCGAGATCGATCTCGTCGGCGCCCACGATCTGGTAGCGGATGGCCTTGCCGTCCTCGTCCTCGACGCCGACGGTGGCGCCGAAGAAGACGCGGTCGTTTGCGCTGCCCTCGCGATCGTCGGGACCGACCACGGTGGCTGTCTCGAGCCGCTTCGTGAGGTACTCGATGCGCCGGTCGATCTCGCGGAGCTTCTTCTTGCCGTAGATGTACTCGGCGTTCTCGCTCCGGTCGCCCTGCGCCGCGGCGTCGGCGACGTCCTGTACGATCTTTGGTCGCTGTTTGACGCGGAGCTCGACGAGCTCGTCCTGCATTCGCCGCGCGCCCGTACGCGTGATGTAGTGAGGCTCTCTCGGCCCGCTGCCGGCCCGATGCGTCGGCCGCGGCCCGACCGGGCGACTCACGGGTCGTTCCCGCGGTACGGGGTATCGCAGCCGCGCGCGCCGGCGATGAGGACGTCGAGCGCCCATGCGCGCGGCGGAGTGCCGTCGCCGAGCTCGAGGACCGCGTTCGCGATCGCATGACGAGATGCGTTCATCGGCACGGAGAGGACCGCCCAGCGCTCTCCCACCGCCGCGCCCCACTGGCGACCGGCCTGCACGCGCAGGCGCCGCGCGCCCGCACAGATCGCGACGGTGGTCCCCGGCGGGCGCACGAGGGCGATCGCCCGTTCGGCGAACGCAAGACGATCGAAGCTCTCGGTGGAGCTCTGCGATCTCTCGTCGACCTCCTCCACACGCTCGAGCTCGATGCGCGGCATCCGTACGCCCATCGTAGCAGCGGCGCTCAACGACCGCGCGCGCGACTCTGCAGCTCGAAGAAGTAGCTCACGAGATCGCGCTCCCTGTGGCCCATCTCGACGAGGCGCGCGACGCGACCGAACGGCCAGACCCGGGTATCGGGCGGGACGATCATCGCCCAGTAGCCGAGCTCGTTCGGCGAGATGTCGATCCATTCTGCATCGAGCCGGCGGGCGAGGATCTCGCTAAGCAGCGCGCCGTGACGACGGAGCTCGTAGGCGTCCTCGGGCGTACGGATGGCATGCTCGGGGAACGACTCCAGCAGCACCGACTGCATCGCCTCGAGACCGCTGACGTCGGCGCGCAGCTCGATGCCCCGCTTCAGCCGGTAATCGAGGCCGACCTCCCGCGCGAGAAGCGTGAAGGATACACGTGCTTCGAGGACCGACGTCGGCAGCGCATCGAACGGGCGTCCATCGCTCCCGAGCCCCGCGGGAAGCGCGAGATGCTCGGCGAGCTCGTCGGCGGTGCCGCCGAGCTTCGGCAGGAGCGGTGCCTTCGGCAAGAGTGGCGGCGGGTTCTCGAGGCGATACGGCGGCAGCGACGCGCCGTGCATGGCCAGCTCGATCGCCGAAGGTGCACGCCCGAGATTCGACGAGCTGTTGCGCTGGATGTTCTTCTCGCGCTCGAGCGTCCGCGCCACCTCCTCCGTCGAGGACGGCGGAAGGTCCGCGTCGAGAACCGGCGTCGGCATCGGGGCGCGCATCGGCGGCGGCTCGTAGCCCGGCGGCGGCGGCTGCCGGCTCGGCTGCGCGTTGCGCCCCGACCGTGGCGGCATGGGTGCGGGGGAAGAGGGCGGCGGGCGCAGCGGCGTCGGGCGCGCGTGCGCATCCTCGCGCGGAAGAGCGGGCGGCGGCGGCACCGACGAGCGGCGCGCATTGCGACGAGCGTCGTCGAGGTCCTTGCCGCGGAGCGTGTCCTTGAACGCGGTCGCATCGCGTCCGGTGCTGCGCGGTACCGTCGAGGAGCTCGATGATGGCGGATCGTTCTCCGGCTCCGCGCGCGGATCGAACCCCGGCGGTGCTCGCGATTCCATCTGCACGACGCCCATGCTGCGACGACGCCGCGGCGGCGGTTGCGATGCGCTGCGCCCGTCGTCCGCCCCATCGCTCGGAGGCAGCGACGGCTTCGGCGGGAGCGACTCGGGGCCGGGCAGATCGAGCGTGAACGATGCTGCGAGGTTCGCGGGCGGCGGAAGATCGAGCTCCAGCGGCGGCGGCGGCGTGGCCGGCAACGTGTCGGCGCTCAGCGGTCGACGGCGAGGCAACGGCGGCGGCGAGGGTGGACGCTGCGAAGACGCAGGCGCGGGCGACGAGGGTGGCGAAAGTCTTGGCGGTGACGGCGGTCGCGAGAGCGACGGCGCTTGCGGAGGCCCCGACAGCGTGGACGCCGGAGGCGGAGCCGAGACCCGGGGCGGCAGCGGCGGCGGCGCGGCACGAGGGGGGGCCGAGCCGAGACCCGGATTCGTCGGAGGGCGTGACAGCTCGTCCTCGCGCTCACGCGCGGTGGGCACGCGGCTCTTCGCGGGCGTGAACGAGAACGCGCTGTGGCCCTCGGGATCCGGCACCGAGACGGGTGGGCCCGACGGTCGCCGGCTCTTTGCGGCAGCGGCGGGCGGCCTCTGGCTCGGAGGCATCGCCGCCGCAGGAATGCTGTCGGCGCGTGTCTGGTGCTTCTCCGGCGCGGCTCCGACGGCGCGAGCGAGCAGCCGCCTCGCGCGGAGCAAGAGCCCTTCGTCGACGCCGGGCGCATCGACGAGATCGCGCGCATAGGGCATCGCGCGGCGCGGATCGCCCGCTTCGAGCCACGCCTCGGCGGCGAGGAGGCCCAGCTCTTGGAACGATGTCATCGAGAGCGCGAGCGCGGATACGCGCTCGGCAACCAGCTTCGGCGGCTCGAGCCGCAGCGCCAGTGACGCGCGCGCGCGAAGATATGTCGTGCCGGGTGTCCGCCCGCGCGAACGCTCGACGCTCTCGAGCGCCTCCAGCACGCTCCCGTGGTCACCGGTGTCGAGTCGGGTCTCGATCGACCAGAGCTCGGGGTCGGCGAGCGGTCCTCGATCGGGGATGTCACGCACGGCAATCGCGCGCTCGAGCGACGCGTAGAGAGCGCGTGCGTCCTCGTCGGGCGCAGTCTCGCCGCGCGCGCGCACGAACGCGATCACGTCCTGTCGCGGAAGCTGCTCGCGGATGGTCGGCCTCGGGTCGCGGCCGGCGAGCCCGCCCAGGGAAGAGCGAATGTCGCGTAGCGCGGAGGTGTTGGGACGCCGATGTGTTCGCTCGCCGGGCTTGCGTAGCTTGGTCCAGGCGTCGGTGGAGAGGAAAACCGTCGTCTCGTCGGCCTCGTTCTCGAGCAGCATCGCGAGATAAAGCGCCTGCAGCGCCACGGTCGCGGGGGGCGTGTCGAGATCGATCACGAGCGTCGGCAGGTCGAGGAAGACGCCGCGATAGACGTGCGCACCCGCGTCGTAGTGATCGGCCTGGAGCAGCTCGAGCGGGCCGAGATAACGCGCGACGTGCTTGGCCGCGGATCCGCGCGCGTAGGCCGCCGAAAGGACGGGGTGCATCACTGTCGCGCATTCATGTGCGAGCGCGGCCGTAGCGCCTGCCTGCGCGAGCCGAGCTCGGGCGCGTTCGACCGTCGTCTGGTAACCGTGCTCGCGCACACGGCCAGGCTCGCTCGACCGCAGCTCGATGTCGCCGATCTCGAAGAGGATGTACTCGGCCTCGGGCGGCGCATTCGCGCGGAGCACGACGCGGTCGCCGATGAGGAGCATGCAGGTCGTCGCCGTGGGCAGGACGGAAGCCGTGCCTGGCCCTCCGCTCGCCGAGAGCGGGCCGGAGGACCCCGCTGCAGCCGCCTGGGCGGGTGGAACGGGTGGGCGGACGGAGCTGCTCACCGTCCTCGTTTTACAGCGCATTTCATGCGGATGCCCACTTCTGTAACGGACCTCACGGCGGGGCTTTTTTTGTGGATCCTCCTCGCACGGCGCGCCTATACACGTAGGCCATGCGTACCCGCCTCCTGGTCGGCTCGGTCATCCTTGCTCTGGCGACCGGAGCGATGGGCTTCGGCACGGTCGCCTGCGGCAAGAACCAGCCTCCGAAGGAGCCGATGATCACCGAGACCGTCTCCGACGCCGGTCCCGAAGACGCCGCGCCCGCCGAGCCGCCCAAGCCCAAGTCGCTCTACGAGCGCCTCGGCAACAAGGAAGGCATCACGAAGGTCGTCGACGCGTTCATCAAGAACCTGGTCGGCAACGAGGTCGTGAAGAAGCGCTTCGCTAAGCTCTCCAAGGAGAGGGTCGAGAAGTTCCGGACCAACCTCGTCGACCAGATCTGCAAGGAGTCGGGCGGCGACTGCGAATACGCAGGCAAGTCGATGAAGGATGCCCACAAGGGCATGAAGATCACCGAGGCCGAGTGGAACGCGACCGTGTCGGCGCTGAAGGCCGCACTCGACGAGAACAAGGTCGGTGAGAACGAGCAGAACGACCTCATCGCCGCCGTCGCGCCGATGAAGGACGACATCGTCGAAGTGAAGCCGAAGGCGAAGAAGTAAGTGAAGGACGCGCCGGACGCGATCCT
>JAYTOQ010000372.1:0-4919 GCA_043747665.1 Polyangiaceae bacterium
GCGGTGCTGGTCGCGGGCTTCGTGATGACCGGCATGCCGGCGAGCAGCGCGGTGGCGCCCTTCTCGGCGAGGCCCCACGCGGGGAAGTTGAACGCGTTCACGTGCACTGCGACGCCTTCGCGCGGCGTGTAGACGTGCTGTCCGAACAGGCGAGCGCCGCGTCCGATCTGGATCGCGTCGCCGTCGATGATGATGTTCGTCTCGCCGAGCTCGGCCGCGAGGTCGGCGTAGGCGGCCAGCGTTCCCGACGCGCCGTCGACGTCGAACTTGGCATCGCCGCGCGTGTTGCCGCCGTTGGCCTGCGCGATCGAGAGCAGCTCGTCGCGCTTGGCGTGGATGGCGCGGGACATCGCGCGGAGCATCTCGCCGCGCTGCACGAAGGTCATGCCGCGGAGGGCCGGTCCGCCCTTGGTGCGGGCGAATTCGAGCGCGGCGCCGAAGTCGAGGCCGTCGGTCGAGGTGGTGGCCACCACCTCCTCGGTCGCCGGATTGACGAGCTGGGCGGCCTTGCCCTTGACCTTGACCCACTTGCCCTCGACGTAGCTACCGAGCTCGATCATGGCGACGAGATATCACCCGGACGCGCCGATTACCAACCGCGGCTCGTCCCCGCCGCGTCGTCAGCGCGCGATAGCGGTGAACGCGCGTGGTTCGATAGATGCGGTCGGATGCACACGAGTAGATGAACGCATCGTCGGTCTACGCCGCGCTCGATTCACCGGATCCGATCGCGCGCGGAGAGGCTGACCTCGAGGACATCCTCCAACACCGCGTCCGCCGGCCGCCCCGTCGTGTCGACCACCGCGTCGGCCATCTCGTAGAGCGGCTCGCGGCGCGTGAGCAGCGCTTGCAGCTCGTTCATCGCGCGTGGGCGATCGCGCATCGGCCGCACGTCCCCCTGCGCGACGACGCGTGACCAGTGATCGTGCGGAGTGGCCTTGAGCCAGACGGTGCGCGCGCGGCTGCGGAGCAGGCCCCAGGTCTCCGCGTCGGTCACGATCGAGCCGCCGGTGGCGATGACCATCGGCTTGTCGGCGACGAGCAAGCGGCGCAGCACCTCGCGCTCGACGCCGCGGTAGTACTGCTCGCCGTGGATCTCAAAGATCGTCGAGAGCGTCATCTGCGCCTCGCGCACGATGAGCTCGTCGAGCTCCACGAAGGGAACGCCGAGGCGCTCCGCAACCGCGCTGCCGAGCGAGCTCTTGCCCGCGCCGCGCAGGCCGACCAGCGCGAGGATGCCGGGGGTCGACCGACGGCTTCGCGCTTCGGAGGCCGTGGCGAGGAGCCGGGCGCCCGTGGTGCCGAGCCCTTCGGCGACGTCCTCGAGCCGCGCGACGGAGATGTTCCCCTCGCCGTTCTCGAGCTGCACGAGGAAGCGCTCGCTGACGCCGGCCTTCGTCGCGAGCACGCGCATCGTCAGCCCGAGCTCGTTCCTTCGCGCCCGAACCGCCGTCCCGAGCGTCCGCAGCAGCCCTTCGCGGCGCTCTCTCGTGCCTGCGCGGGTAGGTGCACTATAGTTCATCTCTCTCGGACCTCGCTGCACTATACTACTTGCTCGCGCTAATGTACTGGCCTAAAGAGTCCAGAACGCCATGGCCGAGACGAACGCGACGCACGAGCCCATCCGCTTCGAAACGCATCCCGAGCGCTACGTGCACTGGCGCCTCGAGCTCCCCGCAGAGTACGGCGGCTCCGTCGCGCGCATCGTGATGGACGTGAAGGAAGAGCGCGGGCTCCGCCCCGGCTACCCGCTCAAGCTCAACTCGTACGACCTCGGTGTCGACATCGAGCTCGCCGACGCATTCCAGCGCATCCGCTTCGAGCATCCCGACGTGCGCGCCGTCATCGTCACCAGCGGCAAGGACCGCATCTTCTGCTCGGGCGCGAACATCTACATGCTCGGCAGCTCGACCCACGGCTTCAAGGTGAACTTCTGCAAGTTCACGAACGAGACGCGCCTCTACCTCGAGGAGATGAGCGCCGAGAGCGGCATCACCAGCCTGTGCGCGCTCAACGGCACCGGCTCGGGCGGCGGCTACGAGCTCGCCATCGCATGCGACGAGATCGTCCTCGCCGACGACGGCTCCAGTGCGGTCAGCTTCCCGGAGGCGCCGCTGCTCGCGGTGCTTCCCGGCACCGGCGGCCTCACGCGCCTCGTCGACAAGCGCAAGATCCGCCGCGACCTCGCCGACGCGTTCTCCACCATCGCCGAGGGCGTCCGCGGCAAGCGGTCCGTCGAGTGGGGCCTCGTCGACGAATCGCCGCCCAAGGCGAAGTTCGAGGAGGCCGTCAAGCGCCGCACCGACGCCATCGTCGCGCGCTCCAAGAAGAAGTCGTTCCCCAAGATGCTGCTTACCCCCCTCGACGCCAAGCGCTCCGACAAGGGTGCAGAGTACAAGTACGTCGCGGTGGCTTTGGATTCCCGAGCTCGCACCGCGACGCTCACCGTGCGCGCGCCCACCGGCAAAGAGCCGCAGACCCCCGAGGAGCTCGCCAAGGTCGGCGCCTCCGCATGGGCGGTGCAGGCGTTCCGCGAGCTCGACGACGCCCTCCTCGATCTCCGCTTCAACCAGCCCACCATCGGCGTCATCGCCGTGAAGACCACGGGCGATGCCGCGGCGGTGCTCGCCGTCGACGCGATGCTCTCGAAGCACAAGGACGACGGGCTCGTGCACGAGGTCATCCTCCTCATGAAGCGCGCGCTCAAGCGCATGGACATGACCGCGAAGAGCTTCTTCGCGCTCGCCGAGCCCGGCTCCTGCTTCGTCGGCAGCCTCCTCGAGCTCGCGCTCGCCTCGGACCGCATCTACATGAAGGACAGCGCGGACGAGAAGGTCTCGATCGCCACGTCGCCGATGAACGCCGGCCTCTTCCCGATGGGCAACGGCCTCTCGCGCCTCCAGACGCGCTTTCTCAAGGACCCCTCGCTCGTCGCGCGCGCGCTCGAGCAGGGCAAGATGACGACGCCCGAGGCGCTGAAGGCCGGCCTCGTCACGTTCGCGCCCGACGACATCGACTGGGACGACGAGATCCGCATCGCCTTCGAGGAGCGCTCCGCGATGTCGCCCGACGCCTTGACCGGCATGGAAGCGAACCTACGCTTCGCCGGACCCGAGACCATGGAGACGAAGATCTTCGCGCGCCTGTCCGCGTGGCAGAACTGGATCTTCCAGCGCCCCAACGCCGTGGGCGAGCGCGGTGCGCTCACGCTCTACGGCAAGCCGGAGCGCCCCGAATTCAACTGGAACCGGACCTGAAAGAGTCGAGGAGCATCCCGTCATGTCGACCGTCGTAAACGACACCAAGATCCCGAACAACGTCGACCTCTCGAGCGACAAGCGCCTCCAGCGCGCGCTCGAGGCGTGGCAGCCAAACTTCCTCTCTTGGTGGAACGAGATGGGCCCCGAGGGCTTCCAGAAGGACGACATCTTCCTTCGCACCGCGATCAGCGTCACGAGCGACGGCTGGGCGAACTTCGACTACGTGAAGATGCCGGACTACCGCTGGGGCATCTTCCTCGCCGACGCCGAGAAGGATCGCAAGATCGGCTTCGGCGATCACATGGGCGAGGACGTCTGGCAGCAAGTCCCGGGTGAGCATCGCAACGCGCTTCGCCGCATCATCGTCACGCAGGGTGACACCGAGCCCGCGAGCGTCGAGCAGCAGCGCCTCCTCGGCAAGTCGTGCCCGAGCGTCTACGACCTCCGCAACCTGTTCCAGGTCAACGTCGAGGAGGGCCGCCACCTGTGGGCGATGGTCTATCTCCTCCAGACCTACTTCGGACGCGACGGTCGCGAGGAGGCTGAGGCGCTGCTCGAGCGGCGCTCCGGCGATCCCGACAAGCCGCGCATCCTGGGCGCGTTCAACGAGCCGTGCACCGACTGGCTGTCGTTCTTCATGTTCACGTTCTTCACCGACCGCGACGGCAAGTTCCAGCTGCTCGCGCTCGCCGAGAGCGCGTTCGATCCGCTCTCGCGCACCACGCGCTTCATGCTCACCGAGGAGGCGCATCACATGTTCGTCGGCGAGACGGGCGTGCTCCGCGTCGTCGACCGCACGGCGCAGCAGATGACTGAGCACAAGCTGGAGACCCCCGAGGACGTGCGCAAGCTGGGGCTCATCGATCTGCCGACGATGCAGAAGTACCTGAACCTCTGGTACTCGCTCTCGCTCGACCTCTTCGGCGGCGAGATCTCCTCCAACGCCGCGCAGTACTTCGCGACCGGCGTGAAGGGCCGCGCGAAGGAAGCCCAGCACGAGGACCACAAGTGCCTCGACACCGCCTACGGCATGCAGGTCCCCAAGGACGGCAAGGTCGTGCACGAGGACGTGCCGATGCGCAACGCGATGAACGAGGTGCTCCGCGACGCTTACGTCGAGGACTGCCAGCGCGGCGTCGCCAAGTGGAACCGCACCATCGCTTCGCACGGCATCAAGTTCGAGCTGAAGCTACCGAGCCGTCGCTTCCATCGTCAGGTCGGCATCTACGCCGGCATCTCGACCGACTTCGAGGGCAACATCATCTCGAAGGACGAGTTCGACGGGAAGAAGGCCGGCTGGCTCCCGACCGAGCCCGACAAGGCCTACGTCCAGAGCCTGATGCAGAAGCCCATCTTCGACCCCAAGCAGATGGCGAACTGGATCGGCGCGCCGAAGCAGGGCATCAAAGGACGCCCGGTCGACTTCGAATACGTGCGCCACGAGGCGTGACGCGACGTCACGAGGCGTGACGCGACAACGCGAACACGCCGCTTGCGTCAGTCACTCCTTCTCGCAGAACCAATAGTTGCAAGCCGGGCGGCTCGTGGGGCATCCGCTCGACGTGACGCACGCCGTGCACTCCGGAGGAGCCGTGCCGGTCGACGCCTTTTGGAAGACGCAGTCGCAGTCGTACGGCGACGTGTAGCCCCGGAGAGCGC
>JAYTOQ010000373.1:0-2199 GCA_043747665.1 Polyangiaceae bacterium
CCCAAGAACGACTGGAACTACTTCTACCAGGACATCGGGCACATCTATCCCGACGTGCCGTTCATCGTGAAGGCGTACTTCGAGACGGTGACGCCGGACCCGAGCCACCTCCCCATCACGCATCTCGGGCAGATGACCGCCGACGGCAAGGCTGTGCCGCACGCGAGCCAGTCGACGCCCTACGAGGTCGTCCTTCGACCGAACGCGGCTGTGAAGAGCCGGTTCCCCAACACCGATCAGCACGACTTCCGCTTCGACCTCTCGCAGATCGAGCCCGGCACGCCGGTCTACGACGTGATGGCGCGCGCGACGAAGAACGACACGACCTTCGAGAAGCTCGGCACCATTCGCACCAAGTCCGCGCTCGTGGCGAGCGAAGGCGGCGACAAGCAGCTCTACTTTAAGCACGCAGGGGCTCGCTGATGGCTCGCATCGCGCTCACCGCGCTTCTCGCGACGCTCGGCTGGTGGATGGGCATCCTCCTCGGCAGCACCATCGGCGGCGTGGTCGGAATCTTCGCCAGCCCGCTCGCAGGCCGCATCGTCGGCGGGCTCCTCGCCGGCCTCATCGGCGGCGCCGTCGAAGGTCGCGCGACGCCCGCGCTGCGCGGCAAGCGCCTGCGCTTCAGCTTCGCGACGGCGTTCGCCACCGCGACCCTCGCCGTGCTCCTCCTCGACGTGCAGGTCCTGCCGTGGCTGGTGGGCGGCGTCTTCGGCGCTGCGACCGCACTGGCGCAGACGGGCGCCGTGCGGCTCCCCGCGCGAGCGAGCATCCTCCGCGCGACGACCGCCGCCGCGGCATGGTCGATGGGCTTCGTGTTTCTCCATGCCGGCGGCACCTGCGGAAAGCTCGGGGTCGTCGCGCCGGGTCTGGCGGTCGTTCTCCTCGCGCTCGCGAGCGCGATGACGAACGCAACCAACGCGATCAACGCGATCAACGCGACCCGCCGCGCATCGTCCGACGTGCGTCTTGCATCGGAGACGGCCATGGTGTCTTGACTGCGTGACGACGCGGACGAGCGGCCATGACGGTCGCGACGAGCCGCCGCATGCACGTTGCAAGCACGCGCCAACACGTTGTCTCGTTCCTCATGAAGCAGCCACCGCCCGAACCGCTTGCCCACGCACCGGCCGCACCGGCCACACCGGCCACACGCTCCACCACGGTCCTCAATCACGTCGCCCCTACGGTGGTGCGCAGGCGCGTCGTCGAGGTCCCCGTATCGGTGCGGGTGAGCTCCTACGCTGCCGACGACGAGGACGACGAGAGCGGACCGCCCTCGTCGGTGAATGTCGCGCGTGCGCTTGCGTCGCTGCGTGGCCACGAGCTCGAGCGCCTCGAGGAGATCCTCGACGCCGGCGACGCGGACGAAAAGGCTCAGGCCGAGGCCGGACGAACAGCCGCTTCGTCGGAGCGCTCGCCGCGCTCGCCGCCCGCGCCGCCGTCCCCGCCGCGGGTGCCGACGGTGAAGGTCGGTCCGACCATCGCGCTGACTCTCCTGGCGCAGCGTCTCGGCGTCGACGATCAGGAGCTCGTCACCGCGCTCGTCACCCACGGCTTTTTCTCGATCACCGTGAAGGCGGTGCTGCCTCGTGAGACCGCGCGCGCGGCGGCGACGCTCTTCGGTTACCAGATCGAGGAGACCGAGGAGGTCGAGGCCGCGCTTCCCAAGTCGAAGGAGCCGAAGGAGCCGCGAGCGACGAAGGCCAAGGCCAAGGCGCGGCCGAGTGCGCCTGCCGCTACCGCGAGCACGAAGAGCAAGGCGAAGGGCGGGGCGACGACCACGACCACGACGAGCAAGGGCGGCAACGCCGTCACGCGTCGCACATCGAAACGAGCTTGACGACGGTCCGCCAGTTGCGGCCGGTGCTCGTCGTTGTCAGCTTCGCGTCGAACCACGCGTTGGTGAGCTTGGTGTTCCCGACGCCCTTCGGGCACGACAGGTAGATCTCGCGGCCCTCGACGGCGAACGCGTCCGGCGGCGAGCGATCGGGATCCAGCGCTGCGATGGCGGCCTTCGAAGGCGCATCGGCGAGGAACATCACGTGGAGCGCGTCCGGGTCGGCGCCCGCGGCGAGGAACGGATTGCCGGTAGCGACGGCGTGCAGCTCCTTCGCGGCGCGGACGAGGACCGGCACGCGCAGACCGAGCTCCTTCTCGATGGCAGCCTGCACGACCGCGGGGATCCTCGCGGCGAGC
>JAYTOQ010000374.1:0-18460 GCA_043747665.1 Polyangiaceae bacterium
GACGATGTGCTGCTCGGCATTGAGCTGGTAGCTGAGACCCTCGACGCCTTCGCCGCGGATCAAGATCAGCTTCGCCTTGCCGGGGGCCTGGAGTTGCCCGAAGAACTGCGTTCGCGCCTGGAGGATCTCTGGCGGCACCGCCGCCCCGCAGCGACCGCAGAACTTGTGACCGAGTGGTACGGCGGTCGAGCACGAACGGCACACGAAGTTCTTCGCTTGATCCATGAGCTCCTCGACGGACTTCCCTTTGGACGACTTCGCGGGGGTGTTGAAACCAGCCGATGACGGACGTGCGACGACCTGACCGCGCGTCGAGCGCGGAGCCGGTTCATCGCCCGCGGGCTCTGCGCGCGGATCGGAGCGCGATGCCGACGAGGACGACGCCGTAGCGCGCGCTTCCCTCACGGCCGCGGCGACCGGCTGCTCTCGGGTGGTCGGCGGCACCTTGCTCGATACCGGTGCGCTGCTCGGCGCGCTCACCGTTTCGAGCGCGAGCGCATGGCCGCACGACACGCACCCGGCCGTGCCGAGCACCGCGTAGGTTTCGCACCGCGCGCAGACAATCCCGATCTCGAGTTCCAAGCGCGCCGAGCTTATCAAAAAAACAGCCTCACCAGAGGACGTTGAAGCGATGGGACGCATCGCCGAAGGTCTGGCCCCAGAGGCGGAAAACCACGTGCTCGCAGCTGGTGACGTCGATCGAGCCGAAGTCGCGCGAGTCCTTGTGGATGTGGCGGTCGTCACTGACCAGCCAGAGCTTCTGCGGTTCGACCTTGGCGAGGCGCTGGCCCTCGCGAAATTCGGGGTGCGCGAGCACGCTGTAGACGAACGAGCCGTTGTCCTCGACGGTACAGGTCAACGGCATGGCATCGCCCGACACCGGGTGGACGACGCTCACGATCCCGCAGCCAAAGCGGGTCTTGGGGAATACGCCGTTGACGGCCACCCGCTCGTTGGTGACCTCGACGGAGTCGCCACCCAGGCCGAAGACGCGGCCGATGGTGTACTTGCCGCTCCCGTCGGGCATGAAGCAGCGCGCGAGCTCGCCGGTGACGGGCGCCGAGCCGCGCCGCGTGAGGATGCGGTCGTCGGGGCTGAGCGTCGGGGCGATCGACGCGGTGAGCAGCGGATCGTCCGAGGGGATCACCCACGTGTCGAACACGAACAAGTAGAGGAGGAGGCCGATCGCCCCGAGGATGGCCGTCAGCCAGAGCAGAGTGCGGCCGAAGGAGGAGTCCACCCCAGGATCGTATCGGCCCGCCTCGCCCAGCGCCAATTACGCCGCGGGTGAGCTCGATCCGGTCGCGAGCGGGAGCTCGATCGACACCTCGGCGCCCACGATGAGCTCGCCTTCCGCGACATTCACGGCCGAAGCGGCGCCTCCGTGGGCCTCGACGATGCGGCGGACGAGCGAGAGCCCGAGCCCCATGCCGTGCGCGCCGGGGGACCGCGCCGAGTCTGCGCCCATCACGAAGGGCTCGAATGCGCGCGGAAGGACCGCCTTGCTGAAGCCGGGGCCGTGGTCGCGGACCGCGATTCGAACGCGCTCGCCGGCCAGCGATGCCGTGACGTCGAGCGGGGTCTCCTTGGGATGCCCGTGGTTCCACGCGTTCGCGAAGAGGTTGTGGAGCGCGCGGCCGAGTAGCGCAGCGTCGATCTTCACGCGGGCCGTCTCGGCGCCTGCGGTCACCGTCAGCTCGATCGAGCCCTGATTCTCCGCGGCGGTACGCGTGCGCAGCCACGGCAGCACGTCGACCTCCACGAGGTGCACGTCCGCGAGGCCGGCGCGCGCCGACGCCAGCAAATCGCCGAGGATGGCGTCGATCTCCACGAGCTGCCTCTCGACGTCGTCCAGCGCTACCGACGGATCGGGCCGCTCGCGCGCGATCTCCACGGCGATCCGGGCGCGTCCCAGCGGAGAGCGGAGCTCGTGGCTGATGGCCGCGAGGAGCTCGCGCTGCTCGAGCACGACGCGCGCGATGCGATCGGCCATCCCGTCGAAGGCGACGCCGACGTCGCGCACCTCCTCGGCGATCCAGCGACGCGGCTGGCGATCGATGCCGGTGCGCGCGGTGAGATCGCCGGAGCCGAAGCGCTCCGCAGTCTGCGCGAGATGCTCGAGCGGTCGCGCGAGCCGCCTCGATACGCGCGCCGCGGCGATGCCGAGCACGAGTACCGCCGCCCCGAGCGCCGCACCCACGCGCCAGGCTTGCGGCGCGGGCGACCCGGTGCGGAGCTCAAGGGCGCCGACGACGACCCCTCCCCTCATCACGGGGACGTAGGCGACGCCGTCCTCGACGATCATCCCGGTGCCGCCACGGGGCTGACGACCGACGAAAAGAGAGGCATCGCGGCGCACGCGCATGTCGAGGCCGGTCGTCTCGCGGAGGTCGGCGACGTACTTCTCGGTGGCGGCGGGGTCGTCCCAGTTGCGGGCGAGGCGGCGCTGCACGTGCTTCGAGACGACGCGCGTGGGCGTGTCGTTGTCGCTCGCGGTGAGCACCGTCGTGAGGATGCTCGCGCCGATCGCGAGAACGATCGCGCCGAGGAACCAGATGAGGAGGCGCGCCTGGAGGCGGCGCAAGCGACGTCCGCGGAAGGTCGGCCGCCAGCGCGGTCGCGAGTCCCGCGAGCCCCGGGTCACGCCGGCCTCGACAGCACGTAGCCGACGCCACGCACCGTCTTGATGAGGCGCGGCTCCTTGGGATCCTCCTCGAGCTTCTGGCGGAGGCGGCTCACGTGCACGTCGAGCGAGCGGTCGACGCTGGGGTCGTAGGCGGGGCCCTTGCCCTTGGCGAGCTGCGCCGGCTCGCGCACCTCGACCGCGAGCTCCTCGCGCGTGACGGTCTCGCCGGCGCGACGCGCGAGCACGAGGAGAATGCGGTACTCGAACGACGTGAGCGTGATCTCCACGCCTTCTTTCTTCACGACGCGTGCGCCGTGATCGATCTCGAGCGGACCGACCACGAGCTTCTCGCGAGCCGCCGGCAGCTTCACGCTGTCATCGCCGGCGACTGGCCGCGCGCGACGGAGCACGGCGCGGACGCGCGCGAGGAGCTCGCGCGGGTTGAACGGCTTCGGCACGTAGTCGTCGGCGCCGATCTCGAGGCCCACGATGCGATCGGCGTCGTCGCCGCGCGCGGTGAGCATCACCACCGGCACGTCGTGCGCCGCGCGGATCTGCCGACACACCTCGAATCCATCGATGCCGGGGAGCATCACGTCGAGCAGGACGACGTCGTACGTCGCGTCTCTCAGGGCCTTGAGGCCACGTGGTCCATCTTCGACATGCGTGAGCGAAACGTCGTGATTTCCAAGGTAATCAGCCAGCAGGCGCGCCAAATCGCGATCGTCGTCGACGAGGAGCGCGCGGATCATCGCTCAGCCCCGGTCGCTCACGAGGGTCCGTACGCGCTCAGCGCCGCCTTCAGGTGATTGCGGGCCCGGAGCGCGAACGGGCCGTCGGGATGCGTGAGGACCCACGAGCGGAAGGACTCGATCGACTGCTCGTGACGGCCCGCCCGGTAGTAGGCGATGCCGAGCGCGTAGCTCGTCGGGTAGGTGGGATCGAGCTCGGCGAGCTTTTTGATCTTTTCGATGCGCCACTGCTCCATGTCGAGCTGCTCGAGCGCGATGTTCTTCTGGCACTCCTCTCGGGTCGCCGACCGGCGGCGCATCGACTCGTAGGCGAGGCGCTGCGGCTCGGACGCATGAGGATGGGTGAGGTAGAATGTGTAGAGTGCACGCTGCTCGTCGAGCGTGAGGGCGAGGCCGCGCAGGCGGTCGGCGCCGATCTGGGCGTTCCAGACCAGCTTGTACGCGGAGCGCAGGGCCGACTCGTCGAGGATCACCTTGCCGTTCTTGACCCAGCCCGCGGCGGCGAAGTGATCGAGGAAGGCGCCGGCGAGCTCCTCGAGCTCCATGCTCGGCTTGCCGGTGGCCTCGAAGCGCTTCACCTCGACGAGGAATGACTCGAGCTGGAGAGCGCGCAGCGTGCGGAGGCCCTCGACGGCGCGCTGCCCTTCGGCGCCGAGGATCAGGAACGCGCTCTCCAGCGCGGTACGCGCGACGCCGACGTCCTCGATGCTGGCGGCAGTTACCTGCGCCACGTTGAGCGCGCGGAAGGTGGTTCCGACCAGGAGGATATCGCCGTCGAGGCGGCTAGCGCGCGCGGCGGCGGCGCGGCGGAGGTCGTCTTGGCGCTGCGCTTCGAGCGCGGCGCCGTCGATCTGGGGGAGCGGCACGTCCTCGGGCGGGACTGCCCGCGGCATCATGAGCAGCATGGTCAGCGCCGCGACGCTGATCGGGATCAGCGCCAGCCAGCGCGCGCTCTTCGTCCCCGGGGTCGCTTGCTTCGTGCCGGCGGCCGCCGCGCTCGCTCGTGCCGCGGCAAGCGCGCGCTCCACGCTGGGCGGTAGCGGCGGCTCGGCCGTCGTGCCGGGCGGCTTCTCGCGGGAGCGCTCTTCCTGGTTGCTTTCGTTGTCGTCGGAGGCCACGGGAGAATGGTAGCATCGGGGACGATTCGTCGTTCGGGCTCGCGCTCGGACCGAGGAGACCGCCGGTGATCGAGCAGCGTCGCTACGCCCGTGCCCCCATCAACAGCCCTGCGTCGTTCTCCATGAAGGGGAAGACCGAAAAGGCCCAAGGCCTCGCCAAGGACATTTCCGTCGGCGGCATGTTCATCGAGACCACCGCCCCCGCCGCCTTCGGCGCGGACGTGATCGTCCACCTGATGCTGCCCGGCGCCCCCGACATGATGGCGCTCCCCGGCGTGGTGCGCTGGGTCCGCGACGGCGGCATGGGCGTGCAGTTCGGCCTCCTCGGCGCGGTCGAGACGCACATCATCACCGAGATCGGCCGCAAGCACGCCGAGTCGGCGGCGCGCTAGTCAGACCCCGAGGTAGTAGCGGGCCGCGAGCGAGACGGCGACATGCGCCGCGTGCGCCGCGATGGCGGGACCCACCGAGCGCGTGCGCGCAAAGAGGAGACCTGTCACGATGCCGAGCACGAAGATCGGCACGAGTGACATCGGCGCGCGTACCGACGCGAAGGCCAGCGCTGCGAGCACGGGCGCGAGCCAGCGCCGCCGTTCGGGCAGCTCGCCTTCAATTGTATTCTGCAACCATCCTCGGAAGAAGATCTCCTCCGCGATGGGCGCGAGCACGATCGTCACCGCGGCGATGACGAGGCGGACGTCCCCGTCGGTGGCGCCGGGCGGAACCTCGACGCCGATGCGGCGGAGGAACGCACGGTAGCCCGCGGCGAACGCCCCCGAGGCGAGCCCGGCGACGACCGCCACGACGAGCCACTGCGGAGCGCGAACGGGCAGCGCCCGCATGCGCGGCAAACCGCGGCGCCCGTGCATGGTGAGCGCGAGGAGCGCCAGCGCCGCGACGACGTACGCGAGCGCAGCCTGGATGTGCTCGTCGATCGGCGCCAGCGCGAGCGCGCGACGCCCCAGCGTCTGCGCCGCCTGGAACGACGCGAAGACGAGGAGCGCACGCCACACCGGTGTCTCGCGCTCGAAGTCGTCGCCGTCGTCGATCCAGCGAACGCATCGCAGCGCCGATCGCCGCGCTTCGAACGCGAGCGCCGCGAGACACACCAGCGACACCATCGCGCTCCAGAGATACGGCGCGGCGGCGACCGCGAGCAGCGGCATCGCCACGAGCGTGGTCTCGATGCCGACGTTGCCGCCCAGCACCTTCACGCCGCCGAGGCCCTGCGTGAGGAACGCGACCGCGACGATCGCGCTCGCCGCCAGCGCGAGGGCGGTCATCGCCGCGAGGCCGCGCCAGAGGACCTCGAGGTGCAGTGACGACGGGCCGGGCATCCCCAGCAGCAAGAAATAGGGCAAGGCGACGACGAGCGCCTGGAGGAGCAGCGCGCGGCGCTTGCCCTGAAGGAGATCGCTCGGGCCAATCGGAAGCGGCGCGAGCATGGCGCGAGCGCCGGCATCGCGGGTCACCATGCGCGTGGCGCGCGCCTGCACCACGGCGAAGCCCGAGAAGATCGCGACGTAGCCGAGGGACCGCACGAGGATGGTGGAGCCCACCACGCCCTCCTTCGCGAAGCCCTTCGACAGGAGCGAGATGGCGAGCAGCCCGCCCGATGCCGCGAGCGTGTAGAGGAACGCGCCGCGCGCCATCCAGCGACCCCCCGGCTCGCGCGCGGCGAGCACTTTCTCGATGCCGACGAGATCGAGCGCAGCGGAGGGCACCGCGTCGAGCTTCCGCGTGGGCACGATGTCGATGCGGTCGTAGCCGATTCGCTCTGCCATGCGGATGGCGAACGCGCCCATCGCGCCGAGGACGAGCATCACCACGAGCAGGCTGGCGATGCTCTCACCCTCGACGAGCGCGCTCGCCGAGGGCGCCACCAAGCGCACCGCCTGCGCGGCCCGCGGCAGCTTCGCGAGCACCGGCGCGCCGCCGATCAGCATGAACGACGGGAACTGCATGACGAGCGCGACGGCGGAGACGCGCGCCATGCGCATCGGCGACACGACGGTGCGCATGAGGCGCAGCACGGCATCGCCGACCACGAGGCCCGCGGTCGGTAGCGCGACGGCGAGGAGCAAGACGTCCACCCGAAACGACGGCACCAGCGCGAAGAACGCGGCGCCGCCGAGCGCGTACAGCATGACGCGCTCGAACAGGTTGATGACCACGCGGCTCGTCTCCGTGAGCGGCAGCGCATCGAGGAGCGGCGAGGTCATCGCCGACTGCGGACCACGCATGCCTGGCCCGCGACCCATCGCGCCCCACGTGACCGAGAGCGATACGAGACCGATGAGCAGCCACGACACCGCGGCGGAGCGCAGCTCGAGATCCACCCGCAGGCACGCGACGCCGATGCGATAGCCCCAGTTCACCATCAAGAGGAGGAACGTGGCGCGGAGCAGCGCGCCGGATGCCCGTCGACCGCGATCGTTGCGGAGACGGTTGGGCAGACCAGCGCGCGCCCAGTAGCGCAGGACGAGCAGGAGGAGCGTGCGGATCTGACGAAGCGTCTGCATGCCTGGCTCTTCGGCGAACCTTCAGCGGACCAGCGCGAGGAAGGCGTCCTCGAGCGAGGCGCCGGGGTCCACGCCCGCCTGCTCGCGGACGGCGTCGGTGGTGCCCTCGGCGATGAGCCGACCGTGATGCACGACGAGGACGCGGTCGCACAGCTGGTCGGCCATCTCGAGGAGATGCGTCGACACGACGACGGCGGCGCCGGCGTCGGCACGCTCGCGGAGCAGCGAGCGCACGCGCGCAGCGGTCGGCGGATCGAGGCCGTTGGTCGGCTCGTCGAGGAGCAGCAGCGCGGGGTCGTGGGCGAGCGCGAGCAGAAGAGCGAGCTTCTTCTTGGTGCCGTGCGAATAGCTGCCGGCAGCGATGCCGAGCGACTCTCCGAAGTCGAGGCGGTCGACGACGGGCTGCACGCTCTTCCACGCGGCTTCGAGCGGCAGACCGCGGACGTTCAGGACGAAGTCGACGGTCTCCTTGCCGTTGAGAAAATCGTAGAAGACCGGCTCGTCCGGCGAGTAGCCGAGGCGCCGCTTCACCTCGTGCGCGTCACGCGTGCAATCGAGGCCCATGAAGGAGGCTGTGCCACGCGTCGGGCGCAGCATGCCCAGCACGAGCTTCATGGTGGTGGTCTTGCCGGCGCCGTTCGGTCCGAGGAGCCCGACAATCTCTCCGCGACGGACGCGGCAGCTCAGCGCTTCGAGAGCGACCGTTGCTCCGAAGTCCTTGCCGAGGCCGTCGAGCACGAGGACGTCGTCGACCGCCACGCCCCACAGTTACAGGGTCAGTATGAGAAGTCGATCGGGATCACGACGCTCGTCCCCGCCGACTCCGCCAGCTTCGCCTTGTAGATGGCGGTCGCGGCGCAGCTCTGGATTTCCGGGAGGAGCGGCGGATCGAACTGGGCGGTCTCGACGTCGCCGCCCGTCGCGATGTGCAACGTAAGCGAGCTCGAGACCGTGACGCGCACGTTCTGGGGACGACTGCGCTGGGCCGCGCAGTCGCGCACCGCCTCGGCGATCGCGGCTCGCGGCGGGAGAACCGGCCGCGCGGGATCGGCCTTCGCCGGCGCTGCGTTGCGCGACGGGTCGATCGCAGCGCGTGGCTCCGACGCGGGACGCGGGACCGTCGCCAGCGCGACGGGCGGTGTTGCGCCAGCGGCGCCCGCCCCCCCAGCCGCATCAGCCGCGCTCTCCGCGCGAGCGCCGGCCGCGTTCTGCGCGGTGATCGCGCCCTCGTGCGAAGGCACGAGCGTGACAGGCGCGCGCACCGCGGACGTCGCGTGATCGACGCGCAGTGAGTGTTCGAGATCAGCAACGTCGAGCTCGACGTGCGCCGGCGCCGTCACCAGCGTTCCGTAGGTCGAACCGCTGCGCGGCGGCACGCCGATCGACACGACGCCCTCCGTCAGATCGACGGTGACGTGCGAGCCGACGCGCGCGACCCGGAGGTGCGTTCCATGCACGGCGACACGAACCAAGCTCGTACCGGACGCGACATCGACGGCAAACGCCTCGCCGTTCGCGACCGGCGTCACCTGCGCTTCGATGGCGCCGTCCTCGAGACCGAGCACCAGCGACTCGCCCGCCGACTTCACGCGCGCGCGGCCGACCGTCTGGTCCGCGGCGTGTTCGGCGTCAGGCGCGGCCGGCGCGCTCGCCGCATTCCCCTCGAGCAGCCAAGTCACCTTGCGCGGTCGCTCGAGGACCGCGCGTGTGCCGTCGGCCTCCACGAGATCTCCGGCGCGCAGCGCATGACCCGCGGAGACCTGGAAGCCACCGACGCGAACCTCGCCGGGACCTTCGTTCGATCGCAACGAGCTCGCGCCGAGCTCAGCGTGCATGGCACCGCTTTCGTTCGAGACCGTGACCGGATCGTCCTTCACCACGAGCGCGATGGCCGCTGCTGCTGCGAGCACCGCTGCGCCGAGGCGCAGGAAGCGAACGCGTGACGACGCCGACGCGCGGACCTCGTCGATCAGCGGCGAGCGCTGTTGCGCCATTTGCGCGAGGATCCGCTCCTCGACCGCCGACCATTTCGCGTCGTCCTCGTCCAGATTACGCGGCGCGAAATCCTGCTTCGCCTCTCGAACGAGCGCATCGAGCGCGCTCGCAGGGCTCCGCTTTTCGGTCTTCGCGTCCTTCATCTCGTCGCGCCTCTCGTCGTTCTCGTCGTTCTTCATGGCGCGCCTCCGCCGGCGAGGCCCGCGAGCCCCGCAAGTGTCGGCTCTTCTGCGAGCATCGCTTCGAGCTCGCGGCGGGCGTAGAAGAGGCGCGTTCGCACAGTGAGGACCGGCGCACCGACGACGTCGGCGATCTCGGCCGGCGACATTCCCTCGAGCTCGTGCAGCACGAACACGACGCGCTTCTTGTCGGCGAGCTTGCCGAGCAAGCGCTGGAACGCGCGCATGCGCTCGCGGCGATCGACGTCCTCGTCGGGCAGCGTCTGGTGTTCGTCGGCGACGAGCTCACCGGGAAGCTCCTCGGCGAGGACCGGGCGGCTGCGCGCCGAGCGACGATGCATGAGCACCACGTTGACGGTGACGCGATGCAGCCACGTCGAGAACTTCGCCTGACCACGGAAGTCCTTCAGGCTGCGGAAGACCTGCACGAAGACTTCCTGGACGACGTCCTCGAGATCGGCGGGCGCATTCAGCATGCGATAGACCAGGCGCGCGACGTCGCTCTTGTGGCGAAGGAAGAGCGTGCGGAACGCCTCCGGCTCGCCCGCGGCGGCGCGACGAACGACGTCATCGGCGTCGCTCGCGTCACGACCTTCGGGGAGCCTGGCGCGATCGAGGCTGGGCTCCCGCGTCATGTGCGGTCCTGTCGGACGCGCGCGCAAGAACGGAAGGACGTCTGCAGCGGCGGTCACGTCCACTTCGATGCGCAACGCCTCGTCGGGATTCAACCCGGCGTCCGTGTGGGACAAAACGCTGCCGGAAACTGGGCCCAGCGGCCCCGCCGGAGCGACGTTCGCGCCATGGCGATCGTCGCGCTTGCGGTCATGCTGGGAGTCGTCGTCTTCGACGCGCACGAGTTCATCAACCGGCGCACGCGTCGGCACTGACCCCTCACTCACTCACGCGTCCGAAGAACCGATCGAGTGACTGACGCTCAGAAGAGCGTCTTCAGCTCGACCTTGTCCTTCTTCTTCTGCTCGAGCAGGTAGTTGACGGCGCGCAGGATGCGCTGCTTCGTCGGACCGCTGACCGTCTTGCCGCCGAGTGCGCTCTCGAGCGCGCGCGGCGTGACGGGACGACCGGAGCGCGGCTTGCCGACCTCCTTCTTGTCGCCCTCTTTCGCGGTGCCGGCTTCCACCGCCTTCTTGCCCTGGCGCTTGCCGAGCTTGATGGAGCGATCGTCGCGCTGCAGCGTCTCGAGCTTGTGCGAGACCGCGAGCAGACGCTTCGGGTTGAGCTTGTTGGAGTCGAGGAAGGACGTGAGCTTGTTCGTGTCAGCCATGGATATCGCGGACGTTCTTAGTCTGCGTCGAGCCCGCCGTCACCCTGAACATCTGGTCCGCCCCCATCTCGGCAGGCCCGGATGTCGAGGACCCAGGTGCCCCGGGGGCAGGAGGCGATGGCTGTGTTGACGCTGGCGTCGGCCGCCGAGCAGTTCGTGCTGCCATAGGTGCACGAGACCGCGGCGGGCCAGCAGGGCGGGCACGGGAGGTCCGTATTGGGCGGATCCACGGGGCAAGGCGGGCTCGGAGGCCCATTTCCGCCGAAGATCCAGGCCCCCCGCTTGCAGCGACCGAGGCGCGTCCCGCACTGCCCGAAATCGCAGGTCGTGCCCTCCGGGAGCTGGCAGGGGCTGCCGTTCGGGGGCTCGGCGGTCGGGCAATCGGGGCGCTGGACGGAGCCGCTCTCCTCGCCGCCGTCGGCCGCGTTGGTCACGCTCGTGGCGCTGTCGCCGCACGCGGCCTCCAGGGATGCGGCGAGCGCGGCGACGGTAGCGACGATCGCCGCCAGAAAGGCGGCACGGAGCTGGCGCGCGCGAGGAGCTTCGAGGGCGCGGTCGGAGCGGGACACACGCCCAGAATAGAGCGGTTCGCCCAGGCGTGCTAAGTCGGCGCTCTACAAGGAGTCCGACCATGTCCTCTGGCGCGCTACCCCCCGTCTTCATCGTCTCCGCAACGCGTACCCCCATCGGGGCCTACCTCGGTTCGCTCTCGGCCCTGACCGCTCCGCAGCTCGGAACGACCGCCATCAAGGCGGCGCTCGAGCGTGCGAAGGTCGCGCCCGAGCTCGTCGGCGAGGTCTTCATGGGCAACGTCCTCACCGCCGGCATCGGCCAGGCGCCCGCGCGCCAGGCGCAGCGCGGCGCGGGCATCCCCGACAGCGTGCAGGCCACCACCATCAGCAAGGTCTGCGGCTCCGGCATGCAGGCGCTGATCTTTGGAGCGCAGGCCATCGCGCTCGGGGATCGCGACATCATCGTCGCGGGCGGCATGGAATCGATGTCCAACGTGCCCTACTACATGGACAAGGCCCGCCAGGGTTATCGCATGGGCAACGCCACGCTCATCGACGGCATGATCCACGACGGCCTCTGGGATCCCTACGCGAACGTCCACATGGGCTCGTGCGGCGACAAGTGCGCGGCCGAGTACAAGATCTCGCGCGAAGCGCAGGACGAGTACGCGAAGGACAGCTTCCGGAAGGCGCTCTCCGCGCAGAAGGAAGGCCTCTTCGACGCCGAGATCGCGCCCGTCGCGGTCCCCCAGCGCAAGGGCGATCCCGTCATGGTGAAGGACGACGAGGGCCCCGCGAAGGGCGATCCGTCGAAGTTCGCGTCGCTGCGGCCCGCGTTCGGCAAGGACGGCACCATCACGGCCGCCAATGCCTCCTCGATCAACGACGGCGCGAGCGCGCTCGTCCTCGCGAGCGAAGCCGCGGTGAAGAAGCACGGCCTGAAGCCGCTCGCGCGCATCGTCGGCTACGGCGGCGCGGCGCAGGAACCTTCGTTGTTCACGACGTCGCCCGCGAAGGCCATGGACCTCACGCTCGCGAAGACCGGCCTCAGCGTCGCGGACATCGATCTCGTCGAGATCAACGAGGCGTTCGGCGTCGTCGCGATGGTCTGCGGTCAACTCTCGAAGCTCGACCCGCAGAGGATCAACGTGCGCGGCGGCGCGGTCGCGCTCGGTCACCCGATCGGCGCCAGCGGCGCACGCATCGTCACCACGCTCCTCCACGCCCTCCAGCACGCGAACAAGAAGCGCGGCATGGCGTCGATCTGCATCGGCGGCGGCGAAGCGCTGGCGATGATCGTCGAGCGCGTCTAGGCGCGTTCGGCGCCGAACGACAGCGGCGACAGCGACGCGCGGGCGCTAGGATCGAGGGATGATCCGCCCGCGCGAGCTGTCGAGCTCGCTCCAGCTGTTCGCTGCACGCACGCCGACGCTTCCGCCGGCGACGCACACGAATAGCTATGCGCTCGGCGGTCGCGACCTCGTGCTCGTCGAGCCCGCGACGCCTTACGCCGACGAGCAGCGCGCGTGGATCGAGTGGGCGCGCGCGCTCGTCTCGCAGGGGCGGAGGCTCGTGGCCATCGTCGCCACGCATCACCACGAGGATCACGTGGGCGGGCTCGAGGTGCTCGCGCACGAACTCGATGCGCCGGTGTGGGCACATGATTTGACCGTCGATCGCCTCGCGCCGGAGACGCGGGCGCGGGTGAAGCGCCGACTCGTCGATGGCGACGTCATCGTCCTCGAAGGGCAGAGGCCGGAGTCGTGGCGCGTCCTGCACACGCCGGGTCATGCACCAGGGCACGTGTGCCTCCTCGAGGAGCGCACGCGGACCGTCATCGTCGGCGACATGGTGGCGAGCGCCGGGACCATCCTGATCGCGCCGGGCGACGGCGACATGCAGGTGTACCTGGAGCAGCTCGATCGCCTCGCCGCGCTCGATGCGAGCCTCGCTCTCCCCGCGCACGGTGAGCCGATCGACGACCCCACCGCGCTGTTCCGGAAGTACATCGCGCATCGACTCGCGCGCGAGGCCAAGGTCCTCGACGCAGTGCGAAGCGCGGGTCCGGCGGGCGGCGATGCTGCGGCGCTGGTGCCCGACGCGTATGCCGACACGCCGGTGCACCTGTGGCCCATCGCCAGGCTGAGCCTGGAGATGCACCTCGAGAAGCTCGAGCGCGAAGGACGGATCGTGCGCGTCGGCCCCGGCGATGCCGCCGACGAGGGCCCCGCACGAGCGGGCACGTTCCGGGTGGTGTAGGCTCGAACGGGTGTGGGAGCGTAGCTTCATCGCGGTGAGCGTCCTCCTCGATCCCGCGCCCGGTGCGCTGGAAGAGGCGATCGCGACGCTCCCGGACGGCGCCGAGGCGCAGCGTCCGCTCGTCGCCGATCTCGCGATCAAGCTGCGCGATCCGCGTCGTGCGGTGCGCGCACAGGCGCTCGCGACGGTCGCGCAGGAGGTGGTGGTGGCGATCGCCGAGGTGACGCTGCGATGAGCGTGGAGCGGGCGCGGGTCATCAAGGCGGACGCGGGCGCGCAGGCGAGCGCGCGCGCGAGGTCGCACGCGAGCGCGAACGCGAATGCGAACGCGCAGCGCGGCGAGGAGGCTGGTTCCGACGCGACCCAGACCGGGCGGCGCATCCCTCGCGTCGTCGTCGACGCGCATGGGGTCGCGGCGAAGCTGCTCGCCGACGCGCGGGCGCAGGCGAATGCCATTGTCGCCGAGGCCACGGCCGGCGCGACGTCGATCGCCGAGCAGGTGGCGCGCGAGACCCGCGAGAAGGAGATCGCGCGCGTCGCTGCCGAGGTCATCGCCGTGCGGGCCAGCGCCGAGCGCAGGGCGGAAAAAGAGCTCGATCGCACCATCGAGCTCGCGGTGCTCCTCGCCGAGCGTCTCGTCGGCGAGGCCATTGCCGTGGAGCCCGCCCGCATCGCCGCGCTCGCCACCGGCGCGTTGAAGGAGACGCGCGGCGCTCGTCAGATGCGCTTCGAGGCGTGTGCCGACGACGTCGCCGCGCTCGAGGTGGTGCTCGCCGCGCTCGGCGAGGGGGTCGCGACGATCGAGGTCTCGCCGGAGCTCGCGCGTGGCTCGCTGATGGTCCACACCGAGCTCGGCCGTGTGGACGCACGGCTCGCCCCGCAGCTCGGCCGCCTCGCCGAGGCGCTCCGGGAAGTGCTACGAGGAAGTCCTCGCGGATGAACGAAGCGACCGAGCCCCTCGAGCAAGAACCGCAGCCGCAGTCGGTGCCGCCGTCGGTGCCGCCCTCGGCGCCGGCGCCGAGGGCGAAGTGGCAGCTCAACCTCGTGCTGTTCCTCGCCACCGTCGCGAGCGTGTTCGTCACGGGCGTCTACACCCAGGGCTCGCGCTGGCACGCCGCCCAGTTCGCCGGCACCATCCTCGTGATCCTCGTCGCGCACGAGCTCGGTCACTACGTCGCCGCGCGCCTACACAAGGTCGACGCCTCGCTGCCGTACTTCATTCCGCTGCCGCTCCTCAGCCCGTTCGGCACCATGGGCGCGGTCATCCGCATGCGCGGCGTCATCCCGACGCGCCGCGCGCTCCTCGACATCGGCGCCTCCGGTCCGATCGCCGGTCTCTGCTTCGCGATCCCGCTCTACATCTGGGGCGCGGCGCATTCGCACCTGGTACCGCTGCCGTCGACCGGAGACGGCTCCGTGCAGCTCGGCGAGTCGGTCCTGATGAAGCTCCTCGATCACGTCTTCGCACCTGCCAAGCCCGAAGGCATGGACCTCGAGCTCTCGCCCATCGCGTTCGGCGCGTGGGGCGGGATGTTCGTGACGATGATCAACCTGCTGCCGGTAGGTCAGCTCGATGGCGGGCACGTCGCGTACGCCCTCTTCGGCCCGAAGCAGGATCGCTACGCGCAGCTCATCCACCGCTCCATGCTGGCGTTCTTCTTCGTCGTCGTCTTCGGTCACGTGGCGCGCGACGTCTCGAACGGCCTCGGCCTCTACTACCTCGGTCGTCACCTCGCGAACTCGCTCTTCTGGCTCGTGTGGTTCCAGGTCCTCGCGGTCCTCGGGCTCCTTGCGTCACGCGGTCGCGACGACCCGCCGAAGCCCGGCACGCTGACCATTCGCACGCGCCTCGCGGCCACCATCGGGCTCGTGGTCATCGCCAGCTTCGCGCGCGACAACCGCTCGCCCCTGTTGCCATTGGCCTTCTTCGTCGGCCTCGCGATGCTGGTGACCATGGAGGTCAGAGGTGGAGTTCTTCGACGCCATGATCTGCTGGATCACCCGCCCACAGGAAGCGCTCCGCTCGACCGAGGGCGCGCGATCGTCGCGGTGTTGACCCTGGTCGTGTTCGGACTTCTCTTCATGCCCGAGCCCTTCACGATGTAGGTGACGGTGAGCAGGCGGTGTCGGCACGGGGCGCGCAGCGAAGGCTCCTCGTACCCGGAAGGACCACCGCATGAGCCGCCGCTCCATCTCACTGTCGTGCGCCACCGTCGCTGGCCTCTTCGCCATTGCCGCGTGCTCTTCACCTCCGGATCTCTCGGGCTTCGGTAATGGAAAGGCCAAGGGCACGGGCACCGGCGGCGACACCACGGGCAGCTTTGGCGACGGCACGAGCAACTCCAGCGGCGCGAGCGCCAGCACCACCGGCGCGTGCGTCCCGAACAAGGCGAACGCGGAGATCCCGGGCAACGGCTGCGACGACGACGACGACGGCACCGTCGACAACGTCGTCACGTGCGACAGCGCGCTCGTCGGCGACGGCTCACCGGAAGACTTCGCGCGCTCGATGGGCATCTGCCAGACCGCGACGAAGAATGGCTACGGGCTCGTCTCCGCGAAGTTCACGCGCGGTCACGGCCGCGACGACGCGCCGAAGGCCCAGCAGCACGGCGTGCTCCCGAAGTTCGGCAACGTACTGAAGCCGCGCGAGGGCCAGCAGCTCGGCGTCCTCAGCACGGGCTTCGCGGCCGAGTTCGACGGCTCACCGGGCGCGCAGTTCGGCGGCGACTCGAACGGCGTCGACTGGTTCAACTCGCAGAACAACCCCGGTAACGGCACCGCTCCTCCGGGCTACCCGAAGGCCGCCGACACGTGTCCCATCGCGACCGAGGTCAACGACGTCATCGACCTCCGTCTCGAGCTCAAGGCACCGGCGAACGCAACCGGCATCAAGTTCGATTTCAACTTCCACTCCGGTGAGTGGCCGGTGTTCATCTGCTCGCCGTTCAACGATGGCTTCATCGCGTACCTCAGCGCGAAGGGCTTCAACGGCGGCGCGCCCGAGAACATCTCGTTCGACGCGAAGAACAACCCGGTCAGCGTCAACAACGGCTTCTTCGATCGCTGCACGGCCGGCGCGCAGACCGGCTGCGACCCGCGCGCGAAGCCCGGCGTCTCCACCTGTCCCGGCGGTCCGGGCGAGCTCGCGGGCACCGGCTTCGGCACCACCGGTCAGTTCTGCCCCGGCGGCGGTCAATCGGTCAGCGGCGGCGCGACGGGCTGGCTCTCCTCGAAGGCGCCTGTCACGGCGGGTGAGACCTTCACCCTCGATCTCATGATCTGGGATACGGGAGACGGCGAGCTCGACTCGTCGGTGCTCCTCGACAACTTCCAGTGGGTCGGCGGGAAGGCCGTCGTCACGTCCACCGATCGTCCGACGGGACCGAACTGATCAGAGCCTGATCTCGAAGTCCTCGATCACGGGGTTGGCCAGCATCTCGTCGGCCATCTTCGCGAGGCGCGTCTTCAGCGCGGCAGAGTCGCCGGCGGCAGCCTCGTCGAGCTCGATCTCGATGAGCTTGCCGACGCGAACGCCCTTCACGCCCTCGAAGCCCAGCTTGCCGAGGGCCCGCCGCACGGCGTCTCCCTGCGGGTCGAGGACCTCCGACTTCAAGCGAACGAGCACGGTGGCTTTCATGAGGCGTCCTTGCGGGGCTGAGCAGACAGGCCGAGGTTCTTCGCGATGCGCGTCAGCGGCGGATCGGTGTCGGGCACGAACGCCTCGCCGGTGATGCGCTCGTACGCTTCCATGTAGCGTTGCGCTGCGCCGATGCGGACCTCGGGCGGGAGCGGAGGCGCCTCGCCGTCGCCGCGGTAGCCGAGCGCGGTGTAGTACCGACGCACGAAGTCCTTGTCGAGCGGCTCGGGGTCGACACCGGAGGCGAAGCGCTCGTCGTAGCTCGCGGCCATCCAAAAGCGCGACGAGTCGGGCGTGTGAATCTCGTCGATGACGACGATCTCGCCGCCTGGCGTCTTGCCGATCTCGTACTTGGTGTCGACGAGGATGAGCCCGCGCTCGGCGCAGATCTTCTGACCGGCCGCGAACAGCTTCATCGCCATGTCCGCGGCGCGGTCGAAGTCTTGCTCGGTGATCTCGCCGCGCGCGAGGATCTCCGCGCGGGAAGCGCTGATGTCATGCTCGCCCTTCGGCGCCTTGGTGGCGGGCGTGAGCAGCGGTCGCTCGAGGCGTTGGTTCTTCTTCAGCCCCTCGGGCAGCGCGTGCCCGCAGAACGTACGCGCGCCCTCCGCGTAGTGCGTCCACATGCTCGTCGACGTGGAGCCCGTGATGTACGCGCGGACGACGAGCTCTACGGGCAGCGGCTTGCACTCGATGCACTCGAGCACGTTGGGATCGGGGACGCGTACGAAGTGGCTTTTCGCGACGTCCTTGGTCTTCTCGAACCACCAGGCCGCGAGCCGATTGAGCACCTGGCCCTTGAACGGAATGGTGCCGAGGATCCGATCGAACGCGCTGATGCGATCGGTCACCACGATGAAGCGCTTGTCACCGCGACTGTAGTTGTCGCGGACCTTGCCTTCGTAGCGCTCACCGAGACCCTCGAGGTTCGTGCCTTCGAGGGTGTGCGCGAGCTGTTCCTTCAGGACGGCGTCGTCGACCATGCCGGGATCGATCCTCGCTTACTTCGTGAGCCGGACGTCGACGCGGCGATCCTTGCGCCAGCCCTCTTCGTCGGTGCCCTTGGCGTCGAGCTCGCCGCGCGACGTGTCGTGCAGCTTCTCGCCCTGCACACCGAGGCCGCCGAGGAACGAGTGCACCGAGCGCGCGCGCTTGGCGCCGAGCGTCATGTTGTATTCGGTCTCTCCGCGCGGGTCGGCGCGGCCCACGAGGTCGACGGCGCGGCCCTTGAGCGGACCTGTCGTGAGGCACTTGGCGATCGCCTCGAGCACGGACTTTTCGCCGGGCGTGAGCGTTTCCTGGTCGTAGTCGAACTTCGGCGCGTCCTCGATGTTCTCGAACTTGAGGTTGCACGCCTTGATGATGTCGTCGTCGACGTTGACCGCCATCTTCTCGCTCTTGCCCGGCGCGCTCGTCGTGGTCGGCGGCGGCGTGGTGGCCACCGGCGTCGGCGTGGTGACGGGCGGCGGCTTCGGGTCACTGCCGCAGGCCGTTGCGAAAAGGGCGCCGAGGGCGAGCGGGGCGAGCCGCGACATGACGAGCGAGAGTGACTTCATTCAGATTCCTCCGTGGGGAT
>JAYTOQ010000375.1:0-2516 GCA_043747665.1 Polyangiaceae bacterium
TATGCGGACGCGTAGACCGCGAGTTTTCGGCCGTTTCGTCCTCCCGCGGAAGCTCACGCTGCGCCATCGTGCTGCGGGCGGCACACTACCATCCCTTGACTTCCCCCGCCCCCTTGGTAGAAAGCTGGCCCCTCCCGAGGTCCAACTACGCGAGATGTGCAAGACGACATAAGGATCGGGTTACTCAGCCAGCCGCCTCCCCTCTCGCGAGGGCAAGCCGGCGCTAAGAAGTACCCCGACACCCTCTCTGGACTCTCCGATGCTTCATCGGATCCCGCTGAAAACGCAGCGGGAGGGCCAGAGAGGGTTTCGTGCATTTCGCACCCTAGAATTCCGCCCCGCTGCGCTACTTGCCCTGACTGAACCGGAGACTCCATCGTGGCTCGCGAATACCCGCTAGACAAGACGCGCAACATCGGGATCATGGCGCATATCGATGCGGGCAAGACCACGACCACCGAGCGCGTCCTCTACTACACGGGCGTGAACTACAAAATCGGCGAGGTGCACGAAGGCGCCGCGACGATGGACTACATGATCCAGGAGCAGGAGCGCGGCATCACCATCACGTCGGCCGCGACGAACTGCTTCTGGGCTCCGGGCGAAGGTCCTCACGCCGGCGTCCGCCACCGCATCAACATCATCGACACCCCGGGCCACGTCGACTTCACGATCGAGGTCGAGCGCTCGCTGCGCGTCCTCGACGGCGCGGTCGCGGTCCTCGACGGTGGCAACGGCGTCGAGCCCCAGACCGAAACCGTCTGGCGCCAGGCCGACAAGTTCCGCGTCCCGCGCATCGTGTTCGTCAACAAGATGGACAAGACCGGCGCCGACTTCGAGATGAACGTCAACTCGATCAAGGACCGCCTCGGCGTCACGCCAGTCCCGATCCAGTGGCCTCTCGGCGAAGAGGAGCATCACAAAGGCGTCGTCGATCTCATCTCGATGAAGGCCGCCACCTTCTCCGAAGAGGAGAAGGGCCAGAAGTACACGTGGGGCCCGATCCCCGCGGACCTCCTCGCCAAGTGCACGAGCTATCGCGAGAAGATGATCGAGGCCTGCGCCGACGTCGACGACGCGATCATGACCAAGTACATGGACGGGAAATCCGACCAGATCACCGAGGCGGAGATCGTCAACGCGATCCGCATCGGCTGCACGTCGTTCAAGTTCTTCCCGGTGCTGTGCGGCTCGGCGTTCAAGAACAAGGGCGTCCAGCTCCTCCTCGACGCGGTCGTGAACTATCTGCCGTCGCCGCTCGACATCCCGCCGGTCAAGGGCATCAACCCGGACAACGACAAGGAAGAGGAGCGCAAGGCTGACGACAAGTCGCCCTTCGCGGCCTACGCCTTCAAGATCCTCAACGACCCGCACGGCAACCTGACGTTCTTCCGCGTGTACTCGGGCACCATCCAGTCCGGCACGATGGTCACCAACTCCACGCGCGGAAAGCGCGAGCGCATCGGCCGCATCCTCCGCATGCACGCCAACAAGCGCGAGGAGCTGACCGAGGCCGACTCCGGCAACATCTACGCGGCGGTCGGCCTCCGTGACACGCGCACCGGCGACACGCTGTGCGACGAGGCGAAGCCCATCATCCTCGAGAAGATGATCTTCCCCGAGCCTGTCATCTCGATCGCCGTCGAGCCGAAGACCAAGGCCGACGTCGAGAAGCTGGGCGTCGCGCTCCAGAAGCTCGCCACCGAGGACCCGTCGTTCCGCGTCCACACCGACGAGGAGTCGGGCCAGACCATCATCAGCGGCATGGGCGAGCTCCACCTCGACATCATCTGCGACCGCCTCCGTCGCGAGTTCAAGGTCGAGTCGAACGTCGGCAAGCCCGAGGTCGCGTACCGCGAGGCCATCGCGAAGAACACGCTCTGCGAATACAAATACGCCAAGCAGTCCGGCGGTCGCGGCCAGTACGGCCACGTCCTCATGGAGATCGGCCCGGGCGAGCGCGGCAAGGGCTTCGTCTTCGAGAACGACATCGTCGGCGGCGTCATCCCGAAAGAGTTCATCCCGAGCATCGGAAAAGGCGTCAAGGAGGCGATGGAGCGCGGTGTCCTCGCCGGCTTCGTGATGGTCGACCTCTACTGCCGCGTGTACGACGGCAGCTACCACGACGTCGACTCGAGCGCGGCTGCGTTCGAGATCGCAGCGTCTCTCTGCTTCCAGGACGGCGCCAAGCGCGCAGGTCTCCATCTGCTCGAGCCCGTCATGAAGAACGAAGTCGTCGTCCCCGAGCAGTACATGGGCGACGTCATCGGCGACCTCAACTCTCGTCGCGGGAAGATCCTCGGAATGAGCCAGCGCGGTAATGCGCAGGTCATCGACTCCGAGGTTCCCCTCGCGATGATGTTCGGTTACGTGACCGATCTGCGTTCGATGACGCAGGGTCGGGCCACGTCCTCACTGCACTTCTCGCACTACGCCCCCGTCCCCGCCGCCGTCCAAGAGGAAGTCGTCGCGAAGGTCAGAGGCACGTCCGCTCGGTAAAACAAGTCCTTCAGGCT
>JAYTOQ010000376.1:0-2928 GCA_043747665.1 Polyangiaceae bacterium
GAGCCGGCGCGCTTTGCGAGACGTTCGCCGTCGGCGGCGACGACCATCGGAACGTGCGCATACGCCGGAATGTGCGCGCGCTCCGTTCCGAGGAGCTCCATGAGCAGGATCTGTCGGGCGGTCGACCCGAGCAGATCGTCGGCACGCACCACGTGCGTCACGTCCATCGCGGCATCGTCGACGGCGACGACGAGCTGGTAGGCGTAGACGCCGTCACCTCGCCTGAGGACGAAGTCGCCGACGCTCTCGCCGACGTGCTGCTCGATACGACCGCGCACGAGATCGTCGAACACGACCAGCGAGCCCACCGGCACTCGCAGCCGTATGGCCGGCGACCGCTTCATCTCGCGGTTGCTCGGAGCATCGCGGCACGTCCCCGGGTAGATGATTTCCTCGCCGGCGTGCGGCGCGCTCGCGACGCGCGAGATCTCGGCGCGCGAGCAGTCGCACGCATAGGTGAGGCCGGCGGCGGCGAGCGAGGCCAGCTTCGCGTCGTAGATCGGCGCCCGCTCTGATTGCGTGTATGGCGCATGCGATCCGGCGCCGTTCGGCCCCTCGTCCCACGCGAGGCCGAGCCACACGAGGTCTTCGGTGATGCGCGCCGCGGAGCCATGGACCACCCGCGGCGTGTCGATGTCCTCGACGCGCAGCACCGTCGCCCCGCCGGCTGCACGGGCCAGCGCCCAGGATGCCAGCGCAGTCCACGCGCCGCCGACGTGCAGGTCACCCGTCGGCGAGGGAGCGAAGCGCGTTCTCACTTCCGCGGCCACGCCGGTGACGAGCCGCTCACGACGGCGCTCACTGCTCAGACGACCGTGCGCAGCTCGAGGACCGCGAAACGGCGCTCGTCGTCGAGCCAGGCGTCGACGAGCTGGAGCCCGGCGACGCGCGCGAGATGCTCGGCAGCGGGCAGATCGTACTTGTACGAGCTCTCGGTGTGGATGGACTCGCCCTCGGCGAAGCTGAATTTGCGACCAGAGACCAGTACGTCCTGACGGCGCAGGCTCACGAGGTGCATCTCGATGCGGCCCAGCACTGGCTCGTAGAACGCGTAGTGCGCGAACGCGTCGACGTCGAACGTGCCGCCGAGCTCGCGGTTCATGCGCGCGAGGACGTTGCGGTTGAACGCTGCGGTGACCCCCTGCGCGTCGTTGTACGCGGCGTGTAGGATGGTCGGGTCCTTCTTGAGATCGACGCCGAGCACCACGGTGCCGTTCGGACCCGCTGCGCGCCGGAAGCGAGCGAGCAGCCGCTGCGCCTCGACGGGGTCGAAGTTCCCGATGGTCGATCCCGGAAAATACACGACCGTGCGCGCGCCCTCGTCGCTCGGCGGGATCGGGAGATCGATGGCGAAGTCTGCCGCGAGCGGCGTGACGCGGAGCCAGGGATAGTCCGCGCGCAGCTGCTTCGCGGCCTGGCCCAGATGCTCGCGCGAGATGTCGACGGGCACGTACTCGACGCATCGAGCAGGCCCGAGCGCCTCGAGGACGAGCCGCGTCTTCGTTCCGCTGCCCGCGCCGGGCTCCACGACACGAACGCGCGGACCCCAGCCCGCCACCACCTCCGCGATGCGGCCGCGCATGATCGAGGTCTCGGCCCGCGTGACGTAGTACTCGGGCAGATCGCAGATGGCGTCGAAGAGCTCCGACCCCGCGCGGTCGTAGAAATATTTCGGCGCGAGACGCTTCGGCGTTCGACCGAGGCCGAGCAGAGCGTCGGCGCGGAAGCGCTCGCGAGCAGTCTCGACGGGTGACGTGGCTGCGAGGCCTCCTTCGGCAGGTGTCATGGTTCCCTCGCGAGGCGAATGCCCGAGAGCTGCCACTGCGCGCTCGGGGGAAAGAAATTGCGATACGTGATGCGCGCATGGCCCTGTGGCGTCGCGCACGAGCTGCCGCGCAGGACCATCTGGCTCACCATGAACTTGCCGTTGTATTCCCCGAACGCCCCGGCGAGCGGCCGAAAGCCCGGATACGCGGCGTAGGCGCTCTGAGTCCACTGCCACGCATGACCGAATGCCTGCTCCACGCGTTCAGCGTTCGATGCTGCGAGCTCCCACTCCGTTTCGGTGGGAAGGCGCGCCTTCGCCCATCGCGCGTACGCGTCGGCCTCGTAGTACGAGACGTGCAGCACAGGGGCCTGCGGAACGAGATCGCGGAGGCCCCCGAGCGTGAACACGCGCGGCGGCGTGGGTGGCGTGGGTGGCGTGGGTGGCGTCGGTGGCGTGGATGAATCGAGCCCGTCGATCCAGTAGAGCGGCGCGCGCGCAGCGTGGGCCTGGACCCAGGCCCAGCCCTCCGACAGCCAGAGCTCGGGCCGGCGATAGCCGCCGTCACGCACGAAGCCGAGGTACTCGTCGTTGGTCACGAGACGCGAGGCGATCGAAAAAGGTGCAACATACACCTTGTGCCGCGGACTTTCGTTGTCGAAGGCGAACCCCTCACCATCGTGCCCGATCTCGCGGACCCCGCCATCGCTCGCGATCCAGCGGAGCGGACCGGCCGGCGCGCGCTCCGTGGCGGACGTCTCGAGGACGGCCTTGGGGTCGTACGCGGGGAAGAGGGGATTCGCCGCGAACAGGTGCTTGATGTCCGTGAGTATGAGCTCGTGGTGCTGCTGCTCGTGATGCAGACCAAGCTCGAGCGCGGCGGCGACCTCGGCGCGCGCGGCGTGTTTCGAGCCCTCGAGGTCCGCGAGTCGCGCGTCGACCGCGCGGCGATAGGCGAAGACCTCGTCGCTCGTCGGACGCGTGAGGAGCCCGCGTGCGCTGCGCGGATGGCGCGCGCCTACCGCGTCGTAGTACGAGTTGAAGAGGTAGTCGTAGTCCGCGTGCACGGGCGGCATGCCCAGCGGCTGGAGCACGAAGCGATCGAAGAACCACGACGTGTGCGCGAGATGCCACTTCGCGGGGCTCGCGTCCGGCATCGACTG
>JAYTOQ010000377.1:0-2020 GCA_043747665.1 Polyangiaceae bacterium
GCGTCACGAACCACGTCTGCACGCCCTGCGCCGCCGGCAACTCACGGGCAGCGGGCGACGACCCCACCGGCGCCGACACCTCATGCGCCGCGGACGCCGCGTCCGACTCGGGCGGATGCAGCTGCCATACGACAGGCGAGAGCAACAGCTCCCGCACCGACTTGCTCGCCCCCGGCCTCATCGTCGGCGTGGCGATCATCCGCCGCCGCCGCAAGTCTCGACCCGGCGCCACCGCGCGTCCGTGAACCGCGTCCCGGAGCACCCGCGACACTGCCCCGCATCCATCCGCCGGGCAGTGTCGTGACGGGGCCGTTGCCGGCAGGACGGCATCACCGGCGTGCGGCGGAACACAGGGACGCGAACGCCGAGCGGCCCGCTACGATGCGTGCCACCGACGCAGGCGTTTGGAAAGCCATCGTGATTGCGGTCGCGTCGAGCGAAGCGAGCTCGCCCCTCGGCCGTCCGGGCGCGATCAGCGAAAGTCGAGGTCGAGCTTGTACGCGAGCGGGAGTGCACTCCAGCTCGTCGTATCCGACGCGGTGTGGTTCGGGAGAGCGAAAGCGTTGGTCTCGCCCACGCACACGTCGACGCTCGGTGCGCCGGAGGCGAGCGGCGCCGGCCACGCATCGAGCGTCGACGCGCCCTTCACCTGAATTCGCGGCTGGCGCGTCCCGCCCGTAGGCGAGCGAGCGCCCGCGTAGAGCTCGCTAGTGCCCGCCGGAATTGCTAGCCGGAAGCAATCCACGTCGTACGCGCCGCTCGGATTCGAGAGAACGCCGGCGAGATGGAGGTTTCGGCGCGCGACCGTCTCGAGGTGCGGACTGGCATCGTCGACCGGCTCGGTCGTGCCGACGTCGATGGTGGGATTCACGGTGCAGTCGGCGGTGCACCCCGCCGGATCGAGCGCTTGATCGCACTCCTCCGTCGCGTCGAGAACGCCGTTGCCGCAGAGTGCGCCCGGCTTCGCGTCGAGGAGCAGCTGAATCGAAACGGGGCCCGAAATGCTGCACCCCGAGGCACCGATCCCGCGCGAACGCATAACGAAGCGATAGTGACCTCGCGAGAGCGTCGACGGCGCGCGTACGAAGTCGCGCGAGGCTGACTGGCCGTCGTAGTGAAGCCAGTCGGTCGTGCCGACGTCACCGTCGCTCGTCTGCTTGAAGAGCGATGCCGTCACGTTCACGCCAGCAGCGCTCTGGCCGCCGTTGCAGCTACGGGCAGGCGGAGCGCGAAACGCGAGCTCGAGGCTCGCATCGTGCGTGAGCGTGAAGTCGTAGGTGTAGATCGCATTCGGGGTCGGACCTGCGGAGACGGACGCCGTTGACGTCTTCACTGGATCGCTTGCCGGGAAGCACGCGCCCGACGCAGCCCCGAGATCCGCGAGGATGGCTGCGCGAAGCCGCATCCACTGCTCGGTCTGGAGCGGTGCGAAGCCCGTCACGTCCGCCGGGCTCAGTGCACCGTGCGCGCTGCGTAGCTTGTCGAGAGCGCGCGCGTCCGCGGTCGCGAGCCGGATCTGCTCGGTCATGGCGGTCGTCGACCATCCGTTTAGACGCGCGAGCGACTCCTTCATCACGCACGATCCGGCCGCCGGTCGCGCCGTCACGGTCGAGAGCTCGGAGTCAGTGGACGTGGCGCCCTCGTCGTAAGTCGAGCCTTCGACGGCGCAGGCCGTCGCGAGGAGGACAAGAACGCAAGAAACGGTGGTGGTAGTTCGAGGCATCCGGCGGTGTAGCAGCCTTACAGTGTAAGACAAGGTACGGAGAGGAATGGATACCTGTGTGCCTACAGGCCCACGTGCCCACGTCCCACGTCTCGACGGCGGCGGTCACGGCGTCAGGCGGCGGATCTCGCGGGCGGCGTCCGAGCTCGGCGAGTAGTCCACGACTTCTTGCCCGGCGCGCGCCGCCTCACCGAAGGCCACGCGCTGAGCGGCGGACACGTCGAGGACCGGAGGGCCGAGCTCCTCGAGTGCTTTGCTGGCCATCTTGGCCACCGTCGTGCGGTCGGCGCGGTTCAT
>JAYTOQ010000378.1:0-2633 GCA_043747665.1 Polyangiaceae bacterium
GAGGTCACGGTTCCCTGACGCGGCGCGCACGCGAAGGAGACGCCAGCACGAGGTTGCGCGCGCTCACATTCGCATGAAAAAGAAGGCCGATCGTGACCTCGCGGCCGTGTTTTTCGAGGTAGCGCGCACGGTCCAGCAAGACGAGCACCTCGAGGACGCGCGCCAGCAGCGCACGCGGTAGAGACAGTCGACGAGCTCGCGCGTGCGCGACGCGCGACCACGCTGCAGCCTCCTCGATGCAGGCGGAGGACGGCACGGCGCGCCGACGGATCGCGAACGCCCGCGCGGCGAGCGTGGGGAGGTCGCGCTGGGCAGCGCGCCGGTTCAGCCCCTCGATCTCCGCGCCCAGCCGGAGGCCGCGTGCGCCGTCGAGGCAAAGCAAGCGATGGAGCGCGAGGCGGCGCTCGCGACCGGCGAGGTTCGCAGCGCGGCTGGTCTCGACGCCGTCGTCGCGCGCAGTGAGGTTGCTGAGCCCGAGGAGATCACGCGGAAGACGGAGGGCGTCGCCATATCCTGCGTCGCCGGGCGCGTCGGCGCAGAGCAGCGCGCGCGTCGACGCGCGGCGCTTCTGGAGGCAGCAACCGACGAGCGCGAGCGCCGCTCCCGAGGCGGCGGCGCTCTCCACCATCGCGTCGCCGAGCTCGCCGCACGCGTGCAGGCCGATCACGCAGTCTGCCGCGCCGAGGGTCAGCCCCTCGCGTAGTACGTCGGTGACCGAGAACGAAGGCGACGCCGTCGACGGCAAGCTGCGCGCGCGCTCGGCGAGCGACGCCTGCCGCTCCAGGCCGATGACCGGGCGCGCGATACGCTCAGCGATGTCGCGCGTGAGGTGACCGTGCCCCGAGCCCACGTCGATGACGCGCTCGGCGTCGCTCGCGAGCGGCACGATGACCCGCGCAAAAGCCTCGATCTGCGCGCGTTTCCTGGGGGTCTCGAGGCGACGCGCAGGCGCCGGCACGTCGATCGCCGGCGGAGACAGCGGCGGGGCGGCCAGCATGGGCAGCGCGCAGACGGCACGCGCCTCCTCGGCGAGCGCGACCAGCGACGGCGGCGCTCCCGGCGCCCACGTCGCATCGTGACCGGCGATCTCGAGCGCGTCGAGCTCGGCGTCGCTGAGCGCGAGGAGGAACGACGCCCACCCGCGCATCACGAGCGCGTCGGGAATCGCGCCGGCGTCGTCGGCGCCCGACCCAGTTGCCGCGCCCGGACGCGCATCGAGCACGTCACGCTGATCGGCGACGAGGCGGGCGGCGGCATCCCAGCGCGCCCCGATCATCACGACGAGCTCCACGCATCCACGAGCGCAGCGTACCATCGGGGGCCGCCGGATGAGGATCGCCGAACAATGAGATGGCTCCGCACGGCTTCGCTCGTCGCGCGTGCGTCGCTTGTCGCGCTTGCGCTCGCGGCCTGCGGTGCTCCAGCGGCGCCCGGCTCGCCCGCGAAGCCGAGCGCGCGCACCGTCGCGACAGCCGCGACGCCGGCAACGCTGAGCGCCACGTCGTCGCCCGCGAGCGCGTCGGCCGCTTCGCGCAAGCCGCCGCCGGACGTGGCTGCAATCTACACGCGTCTCGAGAGTGGACTCGCGCGTTGCTGCGAGGTCGGCAGGAAGGCCACGCCCGAGATGACCGACGGCAAGCTGACGCTCAATGCGTCCATCGATTCCTCGGGGAAAGCCACGTGTGTGATCCCGAGCGATCACACGGGGCTCACGCAGGACGTCGAGGACTGCATGTCGGCGCGCTTCGCCGCGGAGACGTTCGACGCCGCGGGAGACAGGGCGGCTTTCGACAGCGTCGAGACGGTGCGCATGCCGGACGCGTTCGACGTCCTCGAAGGGCTCGAGCCGGCGCTCCAGGCTTGCATGCGCAGCAGCGACGCGCGCGCCGGTAGCGGCGTTCGCGGCCTCCTCGTCGCCGCGCGGGTCGGCGCCGACGGCCGCCCCCTGTGCGCGCTCGCGAGCAGCACGGGCCCGCTGCCGCCGAGCGTCGGCGAGTGCGCCTCGGCCGTGCTGCGCAACGCGAAGTTCCCGCCGCCGAAGCGTGGCTCGGGGATCGTCCTCGTGCCCATCAACGTGATCGGCAGCTCGTCCTCGTCGTCGTCATCGCACTGACTCCAACTCTTCTCGCTCATGGTTTCATGCGAGCCGGACGGGCTCGACGCCGCGACCCACCTCGTATGCGGGGTAAACTGCTCATGCACCTCGCAGCTGGCGCTCGGCAGATCCAGCACCGGGGAACACTCGACCACCTCTCGCCGTCATGCATCGAGTCATCCCGCGCACTTTCCCGACCGATCGGTTGGCACACTAGGTGCCACCTCGGACATCATGATGAAGATCGAGTACATCCGTCGGATTGGAGCGACGTCGGCTCTCCTCATTTGCGGATCATCCGTGGCTTGCGCGGCGCCCGCTGGCGAGTCGTCCGCAGCAAGCGAGGACGCGCTCGAAACAGCAGCTGTTCCTGCACCGCCTCCCCTCGGGTGGAATTCCTGGAACCAGTATGGCTGCGACGTCTCCGAAGAGCTGATCAAACGACAAGCTGACGCGATGGTCGCGACGGGCATGAAGGCCGTCGGATATCGCTACGTGAACATCGACGACTGCTGGATGGATGTCTCGCGAGACGCGA
>JAYTOQ010000379.1:0-3353 GCA_043747665.1 Polyangiaceae bacterium
CGTTCTGTCGGATCTTCGAGAGCAGCGGCGCGCTGCATCTTGACGTCGATGACCTCGGGCCACTGCTCCTGCGAGCGGTAGATCGCCTCGAGCGCGTCCATCGCCTCGAAGTCGGGACCGACCTCGAGGAGCTTCCGCCATGCGTCGGCGGCGTCGTAGGGCTGCGAGAGCTGCTCGCCGTAGACCTTGCCGAGCTCGCGGTAGATCTCCTTCAGCTCCTCGGAGTCGAACATCGCCGCAGCGCGATCGACCATCTGATGGAGCGCGGTGACGAGCTCCTGGTGATCGCCCTGGCGGCGGCGAATGGCTGCCGTTGCACGAAGACCCGCGAGGTTCGCGAAGTCGATGTCGAGGACGCGGTTCCAGTCCTCGAGCGCGAGGTCGTCGCGCTGGAGCTTGCCCTCGAACGTGCGGGCGCGGCGCGTGAGGATGTTCACGCGATCGTCTTCGGTCTCGGCGATGTCGAACTGGCGCTCGAGGATGTCGACGAGCTCCCGCCACGCCCCCTGTTCCGCCTGCTCGTAGAGGTTGGCGAGCGCACCGAGCGCCTCGGGGTCTTCGCCGCGGAGATCGAGGACGATCTTCCACGTGTCGATGGCGCGGGCCGGATCGTTGAGCCGCTCGGCCGCGAGGTGCGCGAGCTTGGCGCGGATCTCCGCTTCCTGGACGTCGCCCGACGCGTTCTCGAGCTCGCGCTCGTAGACCGTGTTGAGCTCGGTCCACGATGCCTGCGCCGAGTAGATGCGCGCGAGGGCCTGAATCGCGGGGTCGTGCGTCTTGTCGAGGCCGTCGAAGATGCGACGGAACGCGACGGTGGCGTTCGGAATGTCGGCGAGACGTGTCTCGTAGACTTCGCCGAGGCGAGCGTAGAGATCGACCAGCTCGAGATCATCGGCGGGCGCTTTGACGCGCATCTCGAGGATGCCGGCGAGCTCCGCCCACGCTTCGATCGAGAGGTAGATGCGATCGAGGTTGGCGAGCGCCTCCGTGTCGAGCGCCTCGACGGAGAGGACGTAGCGATACGTCTCGACGGCCTTGTCGATGTCACCAAGCTCGTCCTCGAACGTCTTCGCAAGTCGACGTCCGACGGTGCGCTGGATGTTGGGGTCGGTGTGGAGGCCGAGGATGTCGGCGTACGCGTTCGCGAGCGTCTCCCAGCCGCCGTCGATCGAGCCGCCGAGGCGCGGGGCCTCTTCGCCGGCCTTCTCGTCGAGCGGGAACTCCTTGAGCGCGCGGATGTAGACCTCGAGGGTCTGCACCGGATCGATGAGCTTCTCCTCGAAGAGCTCCGCGATGCGGTAGTACGCGGCCTGACGTTCGTCGCCGCCGCCGTCACCTGCCGGGACATTCACGGTGTGCGCGAGCTGCGCTTCGTAGACGCCCGCGAGCTTCTCCCACTCGCCAGCGGCGCGATAGAGCGGCTCCAGGATCTCGGCGATCTCGACCTGCTTGGTCTGCGCCGCGAACAGACCCTCGAGGGCCTCTAGCGTCGCGCGATGCTCGGGCGCCGCGTTGAGGACGTCACGGTAGGCCGTGATCGCGCCGTCGAGGTTCGCGAGCTTGTGCTGCTGCACCTGACCGAGCCGGTACTTGTATTCGAGAATCTCGTCGGGCGTCTGTCCGATCTCGGACTCGCGCTCGAGGATCTTCGCGAGCTCCGCCCACTGCGAAGTCTGGAGGTACAGGCGATCGAGCGAGCGAACGGCGATCTGGTTCTCGGCCTCGACGTCAGCGACGCGCTTGTAACGGCCGATCGCGTTGTCGACGTCCTCGAGCTGGACCTCGAAGATCTGCGCGGTGCGGAGACCGAGCTCCACGAAGCGCTCCGGGTTCTCGCCCTGCAGCTTGTCGAGCTCGGCATCGTAAAGCGCCGCCACACTTCCTGTTCCGCCCCAGCGGTTCACGATCATCGCGAGCCGCTCCAGGTTCTGGAGCGTCGACTCGTTGCCGTTGTCGAGCGAGAGCGCGCGCGCGTACGTGTCGAACGCGGACGCGTGGTTCTCGAGCGCATCCTCGTAGAGACGAGCGATGCGATGCAACAGATCCACCTGCGTGAAGGGGTCGGTCGCGTGCTTGACCTGGATCTCGTGGACGCTGATGAGTCGCGGCCAGTCGCTGGACGCTTCGTAGACGGGCTCGAGAACGGCAGCGGCGCCGAGCGGATCCTTGTCGCCGCTCTTCAACCCTTCGAGGGCGATGAGCGTCGGCTCGTTGTCGACCTGACGCTGGAGGATCTCGCGATAGAGCTCGATGGCGCGAACGACGTCGTCGAGCCGCTTCTCGTAGAGCTCGGCGATCCGGTACTGGAAGCTGATCGCTTCGTTCGGGTCGTCGCACATCTCGCTCTCGCGCGTGAGGACGCCGAGGAGCTCCTGCCAGTTCTGGGCTTGCTCGTAGAGGACGTCGAGACGCGAGAGCGCCTGGAGGTCGTCGGGATCGAGCTCGAGGATCTTCGAGTACGTCTCGATGGCCTGCGGGACGTCGCCGAGCTCACGCTCGTAGACAGCGCCGACCTGGTAGTAGATGCGCTTCTTCTCCTCGGGGTCGGCGACGAGATCCGCCTTCTTCGAGTAGACCGCGAGGAGATCCGACCAGCGCGATAGACCGAGATAGCGCTTGATGAGCGCGTCGAGCGCGCGGAGGTCATCCTCGTCGATGGCGAGGACCTTCTGGTACACGGCGATGGCCGCCTCGGGCTGCTCGAGAACGTCCTCCTCGATGGCGGCCGCCTGGAAGAGCGCGTCCTTCTTGTCGGCGGGCTCGTCGACGATCTCGGCCTTGCGCTGCAGGATCTGCGACAGATCCTGGTAACGCTCGGTCTGACGGAAGAGGCGCTCGAGCGACTCGGCGGCGGCGAGGTTGTTCACGTCGATCTCGAGGACGCGGCGATACAGGCTGATCGCGGTGTCGACGTCGCCGATGTCGGCCTCGTAGACGCGCGCGCTCATCATGATGAGGGAGCTGCCGAGCGCGGCATCCTCCTGCTTCGCGCCGAGGCGCTGGTAGACGGTCGCAAGATCGGCGAAGCGACCGGTGGCGCGGGCGACGCGGTCGATCTGCGTGACGGTCTGCTCGTTCGCGGGGTCCTCTTCGAGGGCGCGCGCGAGCGTCGCGAACGCGTTGCCGAGATCGGCGGCGGCGTCCTCGTGGAGCTGGGCGATCTGGTGGAGGAGCTCGACGCGTCGTGTCGCGTCGTCGGCGCGGCGGACCTGCACCTCGTGGGCGCCGATCAGCTTCTGGTAGTCGCCGATCTGCCGGTAGAGCGGCTCGAGAAGGTCGGCGATGACGAGCTCGTGCGCCGGCTCGTGGCCGAGTCGCTCCAGCGCGCCGAGCGCGTGCACGTTGGAGACGTC
>JAYTOQ010000380.1:0-1540 GCA_043747665.1 Polyangiaceae bacterium
CGCGCTCGGTTGTTGCGGCGTCGCCGAGCAGCGCCATGCAGACACGCGCGACGACCGCGCCGTGCTCCTGCATCGCGACGCTCGCCGTGGTCGCCGAGCGCTCGTCTGCCTGATCCCCCGCAGCCATGACCGATTCGACTCCCCTCGCCTGCGCCTGCGTCCTCATGACAGCCCCTCCGGACGCCTGGGCGAAGCGAAAGTTTTGGAGTTTCGACGGAAAGGCCAGAGATCAGGCGCGGGCGCACGCCTCCGTACGTCTCACACCTCGTTTACCTGTCGATCAGGACGTCGTTCCGGGCGGCTTCGAGCCGAACGGCAGCCGCGTCTGCTCCATCGCGCCGGGCACCTTGTCGGCCTCGGCATCGAGCAGCACGCGCTCTCGCTCGAGATCGGCCTCGAGAACGTCCTGGTTGTCGTATGCGAACGCGAGGGCGCAGAGCACCTTGGCCGGACCGAGCGCCGGGTAGCGCTTCACGAGCGTCTCGACGGTAACGCCCCTGCGATGCCAAGCCCAAAGGCGACGAACTGGAACCTTGGTCCCGCGGACGAGCGGGCTACCGCCGAGGAGCTCCGGTCGCGCCTCGACGTGGGGATAGTGGACGCGGATGGGCGGGAGATCGGCCATGACCCTCGCTGGCGTAGCTGAAGGCGATGGAAACGAAAAGGGAACGGAGCTTTTGGCTGCCGTTCCCTCTCGCACGCGCTCTGGCGCTCTCGCGCCGCGCATACCGAATGTGTCGTGTGACGTCGGCCCCCCGACGGGCTCACTCGGAAGCGCCCTCCTTTGCCTTCGACTCACCGCTCGTCGGCGGCGAGAGGTTTGGGTTACGGGGACCACGGCCGCGGCGGACGTGCGGGGCGACTCCGCCCTTGCGTCCTGCGTTGCGGGCCTCGTCGCTCGAGAACTGATGGGCCGTGCCCGCAGCGTGCGCGGCCTTGCCGCCCTTGCTGGCAATCTCGCTCACCTTGGATCGGTCCATGGCCGCGAATCCGCGCGGCCGGCGGGGCTTCTGCTCCGGCGTGCTCGAGCCGGACGCCGCCGAGGCGTCCGATTTCGAGCCTTCCGGGGCCTCACTGGTCGAAGAGGTGTTGGTCGTGGGATCGAGAACCGGGTTCATGACGGGCTGCTCCTGGAGACGCACGAGGCGCCCCTGTTGTTCCGATGCGGCTCACCCGCATCGCGTAGCTGGGTTTGTTGAGGGGTTGAAAGTGGACGAGGTTGCGGGGTCTAGTTGAGGACGCGCTGGGAGAGGTGGCGGACGGCCTCTGCCGTCGCCTTCTCGATCTGCGCCTTCGCCTCGGACGGGCTCACTGCCTCGTCCACGAGAATGCCGAGCTGGCCGTCCTTCGCGAAGAAGCCGCCCGCCGTTCCTTCGCCGTCCTTCTCGAAGGACAGCGACTGCACGGCGAGGTCGAATACCTGGCCCCCCACCACGACGCGCACGACGCCGAGGAGGCGACCGGAAACGTCGGGGTTGTTCTGGGCTGCGTTTTGCATGCCTTGGAACCTAAGAACGATTCCAGTTTCGGCAAGTCGAGA
>JAYTOQ010000381.1:0-1982 GCA_043747665.1 Polyangiaceae bacterium
CATCCGGTGCGTAAAATGTTCGATCGCGGGGAATGGCTATCGGCCGTTTGGGTCGAGTTGCTCGCACCCCCGACGCGTGCCGGCGAGCCTGCCTCGCTCGAGCAACGCATCGTCCGAGCGGTATGGCGAGCAGAGTCCGACCTGAAGAGCCAACTTGGTGTTGCGGAATGCAACAGTCCCAAACCATCCTTTCATAATGAGGGCTAAGTTTTAGCCTTCTTTTTAGCCATTACTTCTAGGAAGGAATCAAAATGCGTAGGAAACACCAGATCAACGTCAGTCTGAACGACGTCGAGAAGGCGCGTGTTGCAGCCCTCGGCGCGCACCTCGGTCTCGACCAGTGCGACGTCGTTCGTCACCTCTTGAAACGCGCCGCCGACGACCTCCGGCGCGTTTCCACGGACTCCTAACACTACTGCGAGGGGTTGATCGGCTCCCGCGAGTTCACGCGGTGGCGGCTGGGTAGGTCCATGTCGTTTGTCTCTCACTGTGTCGCCCCGTTCTTCGTGACGGCGGCGGTTCGTGATGTCCATTGTGAATGACTGCGTGCATTGTGCACATCCATGGCGTTCTCGGACGACGACGCGATGGAGAGCAGGCTCGGGAACTTCCTCAATGGCCGGATCGGGCGTCACCTCGCTCGACGCGAGCAGAGGGAGTCGTTCGCGCTGTACGCGCACGGCATTCTGGCCGACGGCGAGCGCAAGAGCGTCGAGCCGATCGCGGCGCGCGCGACGGGCAGCGACGAAGAGAACCCGGAGGTGGAGCCTATGGTGCTGTGCGAGCGCATGCAGGCACGGCTGCTCAACTTCCTCCGCGATAGTCCCTGGGAAGACCACCCCGTGCGGCGCGAGGCTGCGCGGCACGTCATCGAGGCACTCGAAACCCAGGAGCCGGTCACGACCTGGGTTATCGACGATACCGGCTTTCCGAAACAGGGGAAGCATTCGGTGGGCGTGCAGCGGCAGTACAGCGGCACGCTTGGAAAGATCGGCAATTGCCAGATCGGCGTGAGCCTCACGATCGCGACCAGGCACGAGCACGTCCCGATCGACTTCGCCTTGTACATGCCCAAGTCGTGGACCGACGACGCCGCGCGACGGGAGAAGGCTCGCGTCCCGTTCGACCTGGTCTTCAAGACGAAGCTCGACCTCGCGCTCGACATGATCACTCGCGCGGTCGACGATAAGATCCCCGGCGACATCGTGCTCGCCGACGCCGCGTACGGAGTCTCGAGCGAATTCCGTAACACGGTACGGATGTTCGGGCTCGACCTCGGCGTCGCCGTCACGGCGAGCACGAAGGTCTGGCCTCTGGACAAGCTCAATCGTCGACGCGGCGAGCCCCTCGGCGCGCAGGCTCTCGGCGTGAAGCTGGGCCGTCGTGCGTTTCGGCGGCTCACCTGGCGCATGGGGCCGGGGGGCAAGCTCTCCTCGCGCTTCGCGTTCTGCCCCGTCAAAGTTGCTCATGACGACGGCACCGACGCTGGCGACCGCGAGCCGATGTGGCTCGTGATCGAGTGGCCCGAGGGCGAGGACAAGCCCACGAAGTTCGTGCTCACGACTCTGCCTCGGCGCATGACCAAGAAGCAGATAGTGCGCATCATCAAGGAACGCTGGCGCACCGAGCGCGCGTACGAGGAACTCAAAGGCGAGCTCGGGCTGGACCACTTCGAGGGCCGCTCGTTCCCTGGTTGGCATCACCACATCACCGTCGTCCTCTGCTGCTACGCGTTCATCGTCTCTGAACGGGTGCGGCGTTTTCCCCCCTCGGCTCGACGGAAAGATCACGCCTATCCGATCGCGATCGCGGCCTGAACGGCACTTCGTCGACTCCTTCATCACCATCCGTCTCGCTCTCGCGCGCGCCATCGCGCGCTGGCTACCCAGATGCCCCCTCTGCCACACGGCGAACGCTGACCGAGCCGACCACCGGCACCGCGTCACCCCTCGACCGAGGATCGACGTCTCGCAGTAGTGCTA
>JAYTOQ010000382.1:0-2272 GCA_043747665.1 Polyangiaceae bacterium
GAGCGCGGCGCTCCCTCGGGACCACCTGGGGGCGAGCCAAGCTTCGATGTTCGACCCGATTCGAGCGCTCATTGGAGTTCGTCTCTTGGGGGTAAGGGACAGGGCTTCGACTGTCAAGGAAGGCACTTTTTACGTTTCATTCTGGATACTTGGGTACGTAGGCCGGAGCCCCCGATCCAATGTAGGCACGTGTATTTATTTCGAAATGGATGACCCTACGCGGCAGTCCTTGACCCGGGGCAAGCCGCCCCTCACGCAGGCCACCTGCGGGGCAGATCGCCCCGTGTAGAGCGCACGGATTTGCTGCGACGCCGGCGGGGGGTGGTCAGTCGCGCTGCCAGGTCAGCGTCTTCGGCTCGACGACGAACCGGAGCGTGGACCTGAACTCGAGCCCCGCGACACGCGGGTCGGCGGTGAGCTTCACGCCGACGACCATCGCCTTACCCATCCCGGCCTCGAGCTCCTTGCCGACGAGCGACATCACCAGCATAGACAAGTCCGGCTCGTGCCCGACGATCATCACGCGCTTTCGGCCTGCACGCACGAGCTCGGCGAGAAGCGCGAGCTTCTCCGTGCCCATGCCGAGCTCCCTTCGGATCTCGATCTCGCCCGTGGCGCCGGCCCGCTGGGCCTTCTGATCCTCGCGGGCGCGGCGCGACAGGTGCGTGACCTCGGCGACGACCTCTGCGGTCTCCACGGCGCGCACCAGCGGGCTCGAGAGGATCGAGAACGGCGCCTCGCCCTCCGCGAGCATCGACTTCGCGACCGCGGCCACGCGCTCGCGCCCCGACGGGGTGAGCGCGCGGTCGGCATCACGCCCGGACGGTGAGTCGTCCTGAGCGGGCCCGTGGCGCATGACATAGAGCTTCATCGGGCGCCGACCTTACCGCAAAGAGGGCCGAAACGAGCGTCGCGGCGTTGCGCGCCTCGAACCCCACCTTTAAAACGTCAGTGAAACCGCTAGTTTGCGGGTTTCGGGGCGCCGCCGCGCTTGGCGTCTTCAGGCGCCGCGCCGTTCTTCGGCGGAGCCGCTGCGGGGATGCGGACGACCGGTTTGCCATCCGGAGCGACGTCCGGCTTCGCATCGGTCTTCGCGACTTCCGCGGTCTTGGCGGCGGTCTTCGCCGCCGCGCCTGTCGCGGTGCCGTTGTTGCCGTGCGCCGCGGCATCTTCGGAGGTCGCGCCGGCGTTGCCGCGCTTGATGTTGTGCTTCGCGAGGATCTGGCTCTCGAGGCGCTCCATGAGCTCGGGATGCGAGTCGAGGTACGCCTTCGCGTTCTCGCGCCCTTGCCCGATGCGCTCGGTCCCGCACGAGAACCACGCGCCGCTCTTCTCGACGAGGCCGAGGTCGGTGGCGAGGTCGATGATGTCGCCCGAGCGGCTGATGCCCTGACCGTAGAGGATGTCGAACTCGACCTCGCGGAACGGCGGGGCCATCTTGTTCTTCACGACCTTCACGCGGGTGCGGTTTCCGATCGAGACCGGATCCTTCTTGTCGCTGGTCGCGGCTTCCTTGATCTGGCCGATGCGGCGGATATCGAGGCGCATCGAGGCGTAGAACTTGAGCGCGTTGCCGCCGGTCGTCGTCTCGGGAGAGCCGAACATGACGCCGATCTTCATGCGGATCTGGTTGATGAAGACGAGGAGGCAGTTCGAGCGCGCGACCGTGCCGGTGAGCTTGCGGAGCGCTTGGCTCATGAGGCGCGCCTGGAGGCCGACGTGGCTGTCGCCCATGTCGCCCTCGATTTCCGCCTTGGGAACGAGCGCTGCGACGGAGTCGACGACGATGATGTCGACCGCGTTCGAGCGGACGAGCATGTCGGCGATCTCGAGCGCCTGCTCGCCGTAGTCCGGCTGGGACACGAGGAGCTCGTCGGTCTTGACGCCGAGCTTGCGGGCGTACGCGGGATCGAGCGCGTGCTCGGCGTCGATGAAGGCGGCGACGCCGCCGGCCTTCTGCACCTGCGCGATCGCGTGGAGCGTGAGCGTGGTCTTGCCGCTCGACTCCGGACCATAGATCTCCATGATGCGCCCTCTCGGGTAACCGCCGATGCCAAGCGCGATGTCGAGGCCGATGCTGCCGGAGGGGACCACGGGGAGGTCGGGGGTGAGGCGCTCCCCCTCCTTCAGCCGCATGATCGAGCCCTTGCCGCAGTTCTTCTCGATCTGCGCGATGGCCAGATTCAGTGCCTTCTTCTTGTCGTCCTGCATCGTCGAGACTGCCATTCATCCACCCTGTGTTAGTCGTAGGACACCCTGGCCACGCAGCCGG
>JAYTOQ010000383.1:0-5842 GCA_043747665.1 Polyangiaceae bacterium
AAGTGGATCACTATCCCGCCGCTCCCGGCGCGCCCATCACGCGGCGCCGTGGATCACTATCCCGCCGCGAAGTGGATCACAGTAAGGGCGCCGCTGAAGGCCTCGGCATCCGATGCTCCCGTGTACGCTTGGAGTACGACCACCATCGCCAGCATGGCCGGCGCGACCGGCACCTTGCCTTCACCCGTTGCTCGATACATCGACGCGAGCTCGTGCTGGAACGCTTCGTCGAAGAGGACGTGTCGCTGGGAACGAAGGAACGCGAAGAGCCTTCCGGTCCGCTTCAGGCGCCCGATGACGAACTGCTCTTGCTTGCTCAACTCTTCAGGCGGCGACCAGCGCGGTATTCCCATCGAAGCTCCTGGCGAGCGCGACCCGCGCGCTCGGCAGCCCAAGAGATCATTCCATCGTCGCCGTGTCGATCTCCGCGTTTCAGGCCGACCACCGGCGCGCATGTCGACCAGCCGCCAAGCGATCGGAATCGCTGTGGAATCGAATCGATCGGCGCTCTAGCTTCATGTAGGGCACCTGCTGTCGCGTGACTGCCGCCCGGAATTGCCGCGGCGACATCCCGAGCAGCGCAGGAGCGGTAGCATCGGTCACGACGGGCGCTGTGATCGAGGTCCTCTCGGTGCCCTTCCGCGGCGCGTCTATTGCGACCATGCCAGGAGGATAGTCCTCCCGTTGCCCATGGGCCGGGGCTCGGCGACCTTCATTGCGAGCCTCCCGATCACCCGGTCGAGCGGTCCACAGCGTTCTCGTTGGCGGACACACCTCGCCGATTCAAGCTCGGCGCTGGGGGCGCTGTTGCGTTGGCAAGACACACCGTGTCTCGATGGTCTCCTCCGTCTCCGGCGACGATCACGCGCACGTCTCGGCTGCCAGGGCGCCGGGCAGGTCGGCAAGGCGGCGCAGAACGCGGGTGCCGTACTCGCCAGCGAGCTTGCTCTGCCGAATGCGATCCTCCCAATACTTCTCCGTCACCAAGATGTTCGCGTAGGGCACGGCCGCTGTTCGACTGCGTGCCGCTGCCGGTCTGCCAAACGACGAGCGGGAAGTGCTCGTCGAGGTCGCCGGCCTCCACCTTGCCCGCGGCCTCGGCGATGAGCGCGGCGAGCTTCGCATCGAGCTTCCCGAGATCGCGGTTCACGTGCGCGGCGGCCATCTTCACCGCGCCGAACGCGCCGATCACGGGCCGGCCGAAGCGCTGACCACCGATCTTGAAGTTCTCGAGGCTGCGCTGGGTCTGCGCTCCCCAGTAGCGGCCCTCGGCCACCTCGACGTCGCCCATGCTGTCCGTCTCGATCCGACTCGCCATGCCTGCCGGATAGCACCGGGGCGCACGTGCTGCGCGCTCATCGACGTCCCCAGAGCAGCTCGATGCCGAGCGAGAACGAGAGCTGCGGCGCGCCCCACCGGCCGATCGACGCGTCGGGCGCGCGCACGCGGGTCGTCGGCACGGCGAAGGCCGCGAGCGCATCGGCGCGCAGGCGCAGGCCACGCGCGAGGGTGCGTGCGATCCCTGCTCCACCCAGTGGCGCGAAGGCACACGTTGCGTCGGTCGCGCTCACGAACGGCGGCACCGCGGTGCCCGTGCTCGACACGTGCGCCGCAGCCGCGCCGAGCGCGATCGAGGGGACCCAGCCCTCCAGCGGATCGCGCAGGTCGTAGACGGCGGCGACCCCGAAAAGCTGCGAGCGCACGTCGACCGATCCGGCCGCGGTGTCGACATGGGCCGGCGCGAGCGTCGCGTGACCGAGCACGCGCGCGCCGAGACGCCCCGCGAGGTGCACCCACAGACCGAGGTTCGCCTCGGCCGAGGCGCCGAGGCCTCCCGGCGCGAAGCCGAGCCCACCTCCCACCGCGAGCGAGAGCCGCGGCACCCACGGCGGCTCGACGGTCACGATGGTCGGCGGCAGCGCGAGCGAGATCACCTTCTCGGTGGCCGGCGCTTCGCCACGTCGCGGCGCCGCGGTGTGGAGCTCCATGAGGCTCGCGCGCAGGAGCTCGACGGTGCCGACCGCGACCGTCGCGTCGGAGGAGCTGCTCGACGCGTCGAGCTCACGCACCACCGCCTTGCCGGTCACGCGGTCCGCGACCCAGATCTCGACCTTGCCCTCGCTCGAGACGATGAGCCGAACGGCCGCCACGGCGCCCACGCTGCGCGCAGCCTGCTCGAGGGGGGCGCGCATCGCCGAAGACGCCTCGGCGGGCGGCTTGATCACGATGACGTCGACGCCGAGCCCCTGGAGCTCGGCGCGCACCCGCTTCGTGAGCGGCGCGTTGGGCTCGGCGGTGACGATCGCGACGAGCGTGGCGCCGTCCTGCGCCCACGCCTTCGTCGCACCGAGCAGCAGCACCGCAGCCAGCGCCACGGCGAGCACGAGCCGCACCATCTTCATTCCACGCCGCCTCCGAGGACGCGCTGCGAGAGCGGCGCCTGCGGGCCATCCGAGTAGCGCTCGAGATAGCGCGTGGCGGCGATACGCGCGGCGGGCGTGTCTCCCATCGCGACCCGCGCCTCGACGAGGCGACCGAGCGCTTCGCGTCCGAGCGGGCCCGACGGCTGCTCGCGCAGATACGTCTCGAACCAGCTCGCGGCCTCGGCCGGCGAGCTCGCGCGCCCCAGCTCGTACGCGGCGACCGCCGCCTGCCCCTTGCCACCGAAGCGCTTGCGGCACGCGAGCAGCGCGTCGCGCTCGGTGTCGCGATGACCGGAGAGGCGACCGACCTGCGCGAGCCGCAGCAGCTCGTCGGCCGATGCGGTCGCGAGGACCGTCGGCAACCCGGCGCTCACGGCCGCGGCGTGCGCGGCATCGTAATTCCCCTTGGCCTCGAGCGCCGTCCACGAGGGCCGCGCCAGCGCGGAAGGTGCCGGGAGCACGGGCACCGCAGAGGGAGCCACGTTCTCGGAGCTCGACGACGTACCGGACGGCACGACCTCGGGCACGCCGGCATCGGCGGTCACGGGCGAGAGCCGTATCGTGCGGGCCGGGAGATCGACGACGCACCGTTCGCCCGCGCGCACCACCTGCAGGCCGCCGACGTGTGGACCGCGCAGCGTGACCGAACCTTCGTCGACGCGCACTGCGAAGCGCTCCTGCGTCGGATCCCATTCCACGCGCAGCGCGGTGCCCGTGACGTGGACCTCGAAGGGCCCCGCGACGAAGCGCCAGCTCGTCGTCCGCTGGTGCACGACCTTGGCGCGGACCTCACCGCGCTCCAGCAGGAACGTGGCGCCCTCCGGCGCGAGGTCCTCGACGCGACCGCGCGAGTCGGGCGCGATCACGAGACGCGTGCCCTCCGAGAACGCGATCGGCATCTCGCTGGTCTGGCTCGTCGCCAGCCACGCGCCCACCTGGCCCGCGCTCTCGCCCGCCGTGAAGTGCGGAGTCGTACCCGCGCGCCAGCGGGCGAAGAGCAGCACGGCCGCGAGCAGCGCTGCAGCCGCCGCGAGGAACACGAACCGGCTCGCGCGCGAACGCGGACGCCGCGCCTGCAGCGCACCGAGGAACCGCACGCGCCCGGACTCCTCGTCGAAGGGCGGGCTTTCGGTGCTCTCGGACCACGCGCGGAAGAGCGCGTCGCCTCTCTCGCCTTCGCGACGTTCGCTCATGACTCGCTCCCCTCTGCGATCCACGATTGAAGCGCGGGCCGACTCGCGGCCCGCGCGAAGAACTTCGTCTCGGCGCGCGCGAGGCGCCGCCGGTAGGTCGCGCGCGACGTCGACGCTGCGCTCGCCGCGGCCTCGAGCGATAGTCCTTCGACGCGATGGAGCACGAGCGCGATGCGCTCGTCGGCGTCCATCCCCCGGAGGATCGCGTAGACGTCGCGCAGCGCTTCACCGAGGCCCGCCTCCGGCAGCTCGGTGGCGATCTCGGGCACCTCCTCCGGCGCCATGAAGCGCAGCCAACGCTGACGCGTCCGCTTCTGGAAGCGAATGGCCACGGTGCGCACCGCGATGCCGAAGAGCCACGAGCGGAGCGCCGACGGATCGCGTAGTTGCGTCAGCGACTCGAGCGCGCGCACGAACACGTCGTGGACGACGTCCGCGTGCTCGCCGTCGGGCCCCATGAGCCGGAACACGATTCCCTGGATGGCCTTGACGTGACGATCGTAGAACGCGGCCGCAGCGTCGGCGCGGCCCGCCCGCACCGCAGCGACGAGCGCCGCCTCGTCGCCCTCGAACGGCAGCGAGCGCACCGTTCCCAGGGCCCGTTGCACGCCTGGCTCTTCCGCCGTCTTTCCGCTACGCGCGATCACCAAGGGACCACGAGAGGAGTCACACCGAGCACGGCGGGATGCTCACCTTTTTCGCCGGCGACTGGCAAGCGCTGCCCACACGGGCCGACGTCACGGTGGGTGTCGGCGTCGATTCCTGAGCGCGTCACGAGGCGTGGCGTGACCTAGAATCATGGAGAGCGCGATGAGAGCCCCGGTCCTCTGCTGCTTTGTGGTCGCGAGCCTCGTGGCGATCGCAGCGTGCGGCTCCACCGATCTCCAGCCGATCGAGGCTCCGCCGAGCGGGCCCGCCGGAGCCGACGCAGGCTCCTCCCCGACCGCGAACGACGGCGGGGTCACGCCGGATCCGTCCGCCGACGCGGCCGCTGCCCTGCCGGTGCGCAAGCGCGGCCTCGCGTATGGCTACAACTCGGACGACGATCTGGCGGCGCTCTCCGCGGGGATCGGCTGGTGGTACAACTGGACGGCGAAGCCCGACGACACGCTGAGCAAGGGCTACGCGGGGCTCGGCGTCGAGTACGTGCCGATGGTCTGGGGCAAGACGTTCGACGTCGCGACGCTCGACAAGCAGATCCCGAAGGACGCGAAGTACCTGCTCACGTTCAACGAGCCGAACTTCGGCGCGCAGTCGAACCTGACGCCGACGGACGCCGCGGCGCTGTGGCCCCAGATCGAGGCCTTCGCGAACGGGCGGGGCCTGAAGATCGTGTCGCCGGCGGTCAACTACTGCGGAGGCTCGTGCAACGAGACCGACCCGTTCGTGTGGCTGCAGAAGTTCTTCACCGCCTGCCCGGGGTGCCGCGTCGACTACATCGCGATGCACTGGTACGCGTGCGATCGCTCGGCGCTCGTGAGCACGCTCGCGAAGTACGAGAAGTTCGGCAAGCCGCTGTGGCTCACCGAGATCGCGTGCCTCGACGACAAGAGCAAGGTCAACGACGCCGACGAGCTCGCGTACATGAAGGACGCCGTCACCGCGCTCGAGGCCGATCCGATGGTCTTCCGCTATGCGTGGTTCACGGGCCGTCACACGCCGAGCCCAGCGATCAGCGTGCTCGGCACCGCGTCGGGCACGCTCACGCCGCTCGGCCAGCAGTACCTGTCGCTCCCGCGCTGAGCGGAACGCAGCGAGGACGTGACTCGTTATTTCGGGAGCCGCAGCCCGCGCACCGCGCCGAGGGCTGCGGCGTCGAGCGTTGCCGGCAGGCTGGGCAGGAGCTTGGTCAACGTCGCGGGGATGCGCTGCGGATGAACGAGCGCGAGCTGCACGGTGCGCGTCGCGACGTCGAGCAGGACGAAGAAGTAGCGATAACCCGCTTCGGGCCGGCGGAACGCGGCGCCCGGGCCGTTCGTGGGCGTCGACGTGGCCCCCGCGGTCGCCTCGGTGTTCGTAGACTTCGCGATGAGATCGACCTCCTGGCCGAGCGTCGCGGCGTTGCACTTCGGTCCGCACGGCCCCTCGCCGACGTAGCCTCCGTAGCCGATCATGTTGGTGCTGAAGACGGCGAGGTTCTTGTACGCGTTGTTGTCGTTGACCACCTCGAACACGTTGAACTGACCGCAGCCGTCCGCGAGGTAGCCTTTCGCCTGATCCTTCGCG
>JAYTOQ010000384.1:0-3686 GCA_043747665.1 Polyangiaceae bacterium
GCCCTCGCGCTGCGTGTGGCGGGACAGCCGCCGGAGCGCATCCGCGTCGCGGCGGTCGGCGCCGTCGACGACCGCGTGCGCGAAGCGCTGGAAGCGGTCGCCGACGCCGAGAACGACGTGGTCATCGAGAGAGCGCTGCGGCGACTGCAGCGCTGAGGTCAGCCGAGGATCAGCAGAGTGCGCCCTTCGGGATGCACGCCATGTGGCCCCAGCACGGTGAGCAGGTCTTGCCGGACGGGCAGCCCGTCGTCGTGCAGTCGGCGGGCGGCGGCGGCGGCGGAGGCGCGTCCTTCTCGCACTTGCCGGGAAGGTCCGGGTGAATGCCGGTGTGGTTGCAGGAGTAGCCGGTCGGGCACTGGTGGGCGTGGTTGATGAAGCCGCCGCACTTGATGTCCTCGGCGTTGACCATCTCGCACTTCTTGGTGCCCGCGTTGCACTGCGCGATGCGCTGATCGAGGATGATCGACAGCGGGCAGAACTGCGGCGGGCTCTTGCACTTGGCGGCGTTGGCGTACTGCGTGGTCTTGTTGTCGTTGACGGCGACCTTGATGCCGTTGGGGCAGCAGCCGCCCTTCGAGACGGCGACGCAGTCGTCGTCGACGTTGCAGGAGTTGTAGCTCGCCATGCGGAGCTCGGCGTCTTGCGACTCGGCGGCGCTCTCGTCGGGCGCGGCGGTTTCATCGGTCGGCGCGGCGCAAGCAGCGACGGAGATCGAGCCGACGACGGTGAGAGCGAGCATCGAGAAGACGGTCTTGAGCGACATGGAAAGCCTCCGGGGAAGAACCTCGCGTGCGCGCCAATCACGCCCGCGGGTGATGGCGCTATGACCCACCGCAAATGTGTGCGCAAGTCCTACTTTTTGCCACACCACAAACCGATGTAAATTCGCGATGTTGCAGAATGCAACGCACGGTCGGGGCCCCGTGGAGTCGCGCTTTGTTCTGCCTTCGGCGCCGCGCTCGGATCCGCGCTAACAACGCCTCATGAGCGGTCCTCGTCCTGTGAAAGCGCCCCGTGGTTCCGAGCTGTCGTGCAAGGGCTGGGTGCAGGAGGCAGCGCTCCGGATGCTCCACAACAACCTCGATGCCGAGGTGGCGGAGCGCCCTGACGATCTCGTCGTCTACGGCGGCACCGGCAAGGCCGCGCGCTCGTGGGAGGCGTTCGACGTCATCGCGCGCGAGCTCCGCGCGCTCGAGAACGACGAGACGCTGCTCGTGCAGTCGGGCAAGGCAGTGGGTCGCTTCCGCACGCATCCCGACGCGCCGCGCGTGCTCATCGCGAACTCGAACCTCGTCGGCAAGTGGGCAACCTGGGATCACTTCCGCAAGCTCGAGGCCGCGGGCCTCATCATGTACGGGCAGATGACCGCGGGCTCGTGGATCTACATCGGCTCGCAGGGCATCCTCCAGGGCACGTTCGAAACGTTCGTCGCTGCGAAGAAGGCCTACGCCGAGCGCACGAAGAAGAGCGGCCACGCTTGGGTGCTCACCGCCGGTCTCGGCGGGATGGGCGGCGCGCAGCCGCTCGCTGCGACCATGGCCGGGCTCTCGTGCCTCGCCGTCGAGGTGGATCCCACGCGGATCCAGAAGCGCCTCGACACGCGCTACGTGGACGAGCGCATCGACGATCTCGACAAGGCGCTCGCGCGCATCGAGCGGGCGAAGAAGGAGGACAAAGCGGTGAGCATCGGCCTCTGCGGGAACGCCGCCGAGATCTTCCCCGAGCTGGTGAAGCGCGGCATCACTCCCGACCTCGTCACCGAGCAGACCGCCGCGCACGATCCGCTGGTGGGCTACATCCCGATGGGCTTCTCGCTGGAAGAGGCCGCCGACCTCCGCAGGGAGGATCCCGAAGCCTACGTCGAGAAGGCGAAGGCCAGCATGGCCGAAGAGGTCGACGCCATGCTCGCCATGAAGAAGCGGGGCGGCGAGGTCTTCGACTACGGCAACAACATCCGCGCGTGCGCCGTCGAGGCGGGCTGCAAGAACGCGTTCGACATCCCCGGCTTCGTCCCGGAGTACATCCGCCCGCAGTTCTGCGTGGGCCGCGGTCCCTTCCGCTGGGTGGCGCTCTCCGGCGATCCCGAGGACATCGCCGTCACCGATCAGGCGGTGCTCGACGCGGTCCCCGACGATCCCGATCTGCGCCGCTGGATCGAGCTCGCCAAGGAGCACGTGAAGTTCCAGGGGCTGCCCGCCCGCATCTGCTGGCTCGGCTACGGCGATCGCGCGAAGGTCGGCCTCGCGTTCAACGAGCTCGTGCGCGCCGGCAAGGTCAAGGCGCCGATCGTCATCGGCCGCGACCACCTCGACTGCGGCTCCGTTGCTTCGCCCAACCGCGAGACCGAGGCGATGAAGGACGGCAGCGACGCCATCGCGGACTGGGCGATCCTCAATGCGCTGGTCAACACGGCATGCGGCGCGAGCTGGGTCAGCTTCCATCACGGCGGTGGCGTCGGCATGGGCATGAGCCTCCACGCCGGCATGGTGGTGGTCGCCGACGGAACGCCGGAAGCGGCAAGGCGCCTCGAGCGCGTCCTCACCAGCGATCCGGGCATGGGCGTCATCCGCCATGCCGACGCGGGCTACGACGACGCGATCGCATGCGCGGCGACGAAGGGCGTGCACGTCCCACATCGCGCGTAGCGCGCCCTCGCGCTGCCACGCGCCTCGTGCTCTCATTAAAGCGTGCGTCTCTCCGTACTTCTTCGCGTTTCGCTCGGGCTTTCGGTCGTCGCGATCGTCGCCGGCGCTTGCTCCGATCAGTCCATCACGCCGACGGCGCCCCCCGGCGTCGCCTTCGACGGCGGCAGCGAGGACGCGCCGTCGGTGGGCGCCGAGAGCGGCCCGCTGAAGCCTGCCGGTACCATCCGCGTCGCGCAGCTGAACACGCATCGGTACTTCGACACCGTGTGCGACAGCGGCAAGTGCACCAGCGCGGACTTCGAAGGCGTGCAGACGCAGGCCGAGTTTGACGCGGCGACAGACAAGCTCGCGAAGGGGATCGCGCTCATCGACCCGGACGTCATCTCCCTCGAGGAGGTCGAGACCCAGGGCTGCCTCGATGCGCTCAACGCGAAGCTCGCGACGCTGGGGAAGATCTATCCCATCGCTCATCTCGGCGAAACGGGCTTTGCGGGCAGCGTCGACGTCGGGATCTTGGCGCGCGGCACGCTCGGCGAGGTCAAGACGCACCGCGACACGGTGCTCACCGAAGCCGACGGCACCACGAAGACCACGTTCACACGCGAGCTGCTCGAGGTGCGAATGACCTTCGGCGCTCGCTCCGTCATCATGTTCGCGGCGCACTTCCGCTCGCAGGTCATGGACGATCCCGCACGACGCCTTGCCGAGGCCAAGGGCGCGCAGGCGATCATCGCAAAGACGTCTACCGATCTGCCTGATTCGCTCGTGCTTTTGGGAGGTGACCTCAACGACCGGCCCGGCTCGGCTCCCATCAACGCCCTCGAGGCGGGCGGCGCGCTCCTGCGCGTCGCGAGCGACATTCCCGTGGCCGACCAGGGGACGTACACGTTCAACGGCACGAAGAGCGCGATCGACCACATCTTCGTGGGCGCTCCGCAGGCGAGCCGCTACGTCGCCAAGAGCGCGATCGTGTTCCGCGATCCCGGGCGCAACGGCTTCGCGGGGAGCGACCACGCCTCGCTCGCCGCCGACTTCGCGCTC
>JAYTOQ010000385.1:0-1850 GCA_043747665.1 Polyangiaceae bacterium
GTGGGTATACGCACGGCGTCGAGGCGGTAGTGATCCTTGGTGCCCGGATCGCGATCGAGCTTCTCGAGGAGCGCGAGGCCGTCGGCTGGCCCGCGCGCCATCGCGACGGCCGCGCGCGCCAGGCGGATCGCGCCGCTCAAGAGATCTACGCGCTGGAGCGCCTCGCCTGAGCTCGTGGCGTAGCTTTCGTTGAAGATCAGATAGAGCACGTGGAGGACGGCGCCGAGGATTCCCCTCTTCGATTGCGGTCGATCCGGCTAGCCCTTTCTCCTCTCCGGCCTACGCTCGGAGGAATGAACACGACGAAGAGCACTACGATGGACAAGGTCGTCGTCATCACGGGCGCGAGCGCGGGCATCGGAGCCGAGCTCGCGAGACAGCTCGGGGCCCGGGCCGCGAAAGTCGTCCTCGCCGCGCGCAGGAAACCAGAGCTCGATACGCTCGCCGCGGAGATCGGCAAGGACGCGCTAGCAGTCGTCGCGGACGTCACGAAGCGCAGCGATGTGGAGCACCTCTGCAGCGCGGCGCTGGAACGATTCGGACGTATCGACGTGTGGGTCAACAACGCCGGACGCGGCATCTCCCGCGCCGTCGCCGAGCTCACCGACGACGACCTGGACATGATGTGGCGCGACAACATGAAGAGCGTCGTCTACGGCATGCAGGCCGTGCTGCCCCACTTCAAGTCGCGCAACGAGGGCCAGATCGTCAACGTCTCGAGCGGGCTCTCGCGTGCCCCGCTCGCCCCCGCCCGGGCCGCCTACGGCGCGGTCAAGAGCGCGGTGAACATGCTGAGCGCGTCGCTCCGCGTGGAGCTTCGCGCGACGCATCCTGGCATCCACGTCACGGTGCTGCTTCCTGGCGTCGTCGCCACGGACTTCGGCCGTAACTCGCTCGGCGGCGGCGTCGATAACCGCAACCTGCCCGGCGCGCAGCCCGTCGAGGCGGCCGTTAAGGCGATCGTCGAAGTCATCGAACACCCAAAGCCCGACGCGTACACGAGCCCGTTCATCGCGGAGATCATCGCCCGGTATCAGCGCGAACCGGAGGCCATGGAGGCGGAGATCGCGTCGCGGCAACGCTGACGCCCGGGGCCAGTCGCGATCCGGTCAGCGCCGAGACCGCTTCCTCTCCTTCACTTTCGCGTCGCGACCTCGTCAGAGCGCCTTGCGCAATCAAACTGCGCTAAGAATCGCTATGCCCCCTGTCTCACGTTCGTCCGACGCGTCGACGAGGGCGATCAGCTTGAGCATCACGTCGGGCTCGGCCGCGGACGAGCAGACCAAGTGCAACGCGCAGAGGCGGGGTGCGGAGGAAAGTTCGGGCGTAGAAGACTCCCTAATCTCGTAGACACCGGCGCCGCCGTTCTGAAAACTTCCAACCGTCTCGCTCGCCGCGCGCTGCCCGTGGCGCTGATGGGCGGCGTGGTACGGTGTGAGGAGCGTGGCGAAGACGAAAGCGGCCGCAAACCCAGCTGCAAGTGCGCGCGTCAAGGCGATGCCGTCAAACACACGCGCGAAGTCGCCGGCGTTCTCGGAACGGGACATCCGCCGCATTCTTCTCGAGCACCGCTACCTCATGTCGGCCGACGAAATCTGCGCGAAGTGGGAGATCTCGCGTGCGAAGCTACGCGAGTGGAAGAAGCTGGGCCGCTTCGAGTATCTCTCGGGCGACCTGCGCGAGCTCGTGATCGCAGCGCTCGCGAGCGGCAAGAAGGCGACACTGGAGCGTCTGGCCGCGTGGGCGGACTACCAGGATCACTCGCCGTACTCCGAGGCGGAGATCCGCGTCGTCGTGGATGGTCTAGTGCAAGACGGCGTCGCCGTTTGGGACGCCGACGGTACGGTGTC
>JAYTOQ010000386.1:0-4549 GCA_043747665.1 Polyangiaceae bacterium
CGGCTGATCGGCACGCTCGACACCGTCACGCGGTCCGACGCCTCGCTCACCGGGATCCCCGTCGGAGTCGCCGTGCGCACGATGCCGCTGGCGTCCTGATCGAGGTTTGCCGACCGACTCATGGATCACTCCCGCGTTCGGTCGGAGCGCCCGGCTGAGAGGAACGCACTGGCTCGGTGACGGGCGTGCGAGACACGCTGGGCGCGACGGGATCGGCCGCCGGCACGCCTTCTTCGCTCGCGCGATCGAGGTCGAGGATCTTCTGTTTGCCGACGTAGCTCTTCGTCTCGTACTTGGTGATCTTGCCAATTTTTCGGACGATCTCGGCCATCCGCTCGGCCTCCCCCTCGATGACCTCCGCCGCCGCAGACGCGGGCGTTCCGGCAGTGAGCAGACGCTTGAGCAGCGTCGCGTAGTTGAGGACGCTCGTGAGTGGCTGATTCAGCTCGTGCGCCGCGGCGCCGGCGAGCTCGGCGACGATGGCCTGCCGCTCCTGCGCGAGGATCTGCTCCTGCGCCTGCTGCAGGCGCTGCTCCATGCGCATCTTCTCGCGAAGGTCGGTGAAGATGCCGACGCTGCCGACCGCGGTCTCCCGCTCGAAGATGAGCGCGCCCGAGAACGACACGGGGACGGGAGCGCCGGTGGCGTCCACGATGTCGACCTTGAGGCCCTCGATGCGCCCGCCGCCGGCGCGGATCATGCGCATGATCTTCTGCGCGGTACCCTCGGGATAAAGCGCGCGGACGTTGGTGCCGACCACGTCCGGTGACGTCCGTCCGTAGATGCGCTCTGCCGCGCGATTGAAGAGGACGACGCTGCCATTCAGATCGGCGCTGATGATGGCGTCGACCGACGAATCGATGACGCGCTGGAGGAAGTCCTTCGTCTTCACCAGCTCGGCCTCGACGGCGCGCTGCTTGGTGACGTCGCGGAACGAGCACAGGACGGCGCCGTCCTCGCGTAGAACGCTCGCGAAGCTCACGTTGACGATCAGGCTGCGCTTGTCGCGCGTCGAGATCTTGATGTCGACGTCCTTCGGGAAGTCGCCGTTCATGAAGCCGACGCGGAGATCGTGCGCGAGCTGGCTCTCCTCGTTGGAGAAGACGTCGCCGAGACGCCGTCCACGGAGGTCTCCCTCCTCGTAGCCGGTGATCTCGCGCGCCTTGGGGTTCGAGAAGAGGAGGCGGCCTTCGGCGTCGATGACGACGATGCCGTCCGCCGAGCTGTCGAAGAAATCGGCGTAGCGCTGCAGCGAGCGCATTCGTCGCTCGGCCTCGAAGCGGGCGACCGTGACCTGCTGCGTCTGATCGCGGAGCGACTGAAGCACGCGTGCGTTACGGAGCGCGATCGCCATGGCGCTCGCGATGGTCTGGCAGAGCGCCACCTCTCGCTCGCCGAACGCGCCGGCGCGACGCGAGCGGAGGAAGAGCACGCCCATGGGCTTGCCCTCGTAGAGGATGGGAAGAATCGACAACGATGCGAAGTTGGTCTTGCCCTGCGCGGTGGTGCGCACGATCTCCATCAGCGGATGCGTGGCGGCGTCCTCGACGACGAGCGGCTCGCCGCTGGTGAGCACTTGCTGGATCTCCGGATACTTCGTGAGGTCGATGGGGAGATCGCGGAGCTGCTCGTCGTCGGAGGCGGCGACGACGTAGCCGACATTCTCCTGCTCGCGCACCAGGACGATCGACACGCGATCGATCTTCGCGACGTCGGCGATGCGCTGGACGACGGTGAAGAGGATGCCGCGGAAGTCGAGGTTCGAGGCGAGCGCCTGCGTCAGCTCCAGGACGACGCTCGCGTCCTTCTCCTTGCGCGCGAGCGCATCCATCGCCGCGCGGAGGCGGAGCTGACCGCGCACGCGCGCGACGAGCTCCACCGGCTTGAACGGCTTTCGCACGAAGTCGTCGGCGCCGGCCTCGAAGGCCTTCGCGATCTCGTCCTCGCCGTCGAGCGCGGTGAGCACCACCACGGGGAGGTCGCGCGTCTCGGGACGGGCCCGGAGGATGCGCAAGATCTGGTAGCCGTCGGGTGCGGGCATGACCAGATCGAGCAACACGATCGAGGGATGGACCTTCTCGATCTGCGCGAGGGCCTCGGCGCCCGATCCCACGGCGACATGCTCGAGCTTCGCGCTTGCCAGCGCTTGCCCGAGGACATGGCGCGAGACCATGTCATCGTCGACGACCAAGACGGGCCCGCCGCTCACCTCGCAAAGTCTATCGGCTCCTACGGTTGCGGAGCAATGGATAGTCCCGAAGGGTACGAGAAACCCGGCAGCTCAGGCGTTCTCGACCCGGGCCGCGACCCCGGAATCGAAGCGCGGAGCTCGAGCGGTGTCCTCCGTGTGGTCCTCTGAGACCACCGGCGTCGCCTGGCCTTTCGTCGCGGAACGCCGGTGATCGCGGGCGATGAGCACGTAGACCGAGGGCACCACGAAGAGCGTGAAGAACGTACCGATGGTCATGCCGCCGACGAGCACGATGCCGATCGAGTTACGGGCCACGGCGCCCGGCCCGGTCACCAGCGTGAGCGGAAAGTGACCGAACACGGTGGCGATGGTGGTCATGAGGATGGGGCGGAGGCGCGTGGTGGCGGCCGCGAGCACGGCGTCGAGCTTGTTCGCGCCCTTCTCCTGTTCGGCGTTGGCGAACTCGACGATGAGGATGCCGTTCTTCGACACGAGGCCGACGAGCGTGACGAGCCCGACCTGCGAGTAGATGTTGAGCGTCGTCGTCCAGCCTTCTGTCAGACCGAAGCGCATTCCCGGCGGGCCTGCGAACTTGAGGAACGTGAAGATCATCGCGCCGAACATGGCGAGCGGCACCGAGCCGGCGAGGATCACGAACGGATCGCGGAACGAGTTGAACTGCGCCGCGAGCACCAGGAAGATGAGGAGGATGGCGAGGCCCATCGCGGGCAAGAACTTCCCGCCCTCCTGGCGTAGCTGGCGCGACTCGCCCGTGTAGTCGACGCGGTAGCCCGGGGGCAGGTTCTTCGCGGCCGAGTCCTCGAGGACCTTCAAGCCCGCCTCCAGCGAACGCGGCGCGAGGCCGGAGATCTTCACGGCGTTGAGCTGCTGGAAGCGGTTCAACGTGCGCGGCTCGATGCCGTCACGCAGCGTCGCGATGGCGCTGAGAGGCATCAGCTTGCCGTCGGGACCGGTGATGTGGATCCGCATGAGCTGCTCGGTGGTGAGCCGCTCGGAGCGCGCGATCTGCGGGATGACCTTGTAGCTGCGGCCGTCGATGTTGAAGCGGTTGACGAAGTTGCCGCCGACCATCGAAGAGAGATCACCGCCGATCTGCTGCATGCTGAGGCCCATCGAGGCGGCCTTGTCGCGATCGATCACGATCTCGGTCTTCGCCTGATCCATCTTCACGTCGACGATCGGCGGAAACGCGAACTGGCCGCTCTTCATCGCGTCCTGCACGATGAGGTCGGTGAACCGGAGGATCTCCTCGTGGCTCGCGGTCGACGCGATCACGAACTCGACCGGAAAGAAGCCCGGGCTAGGCAGCGCGGACGGCAGGAAGACCGGCGCGCGGATGCCGGCGATGTTGGTCATCTTGCCGAACAGCTCCTCCTGGATCGGGAAGATGCTGCGCTTCCGCTCCTCCCAGGGCTTCACGATCATGCCGCCGAAGCCGCCGGAGGGAAACGTGATCTGGAAGCTGTGATCGAACTCGGGCTCGGAGGCGAAGGTCTTGAAAACCTGCTCGGTGTACGGCGTCAGCTGCTCGAGCGTAGCGTTGGCCGGCACGTCGATGGCGCCGAAGACCACGCCCTGATCCTCCTTGGGCGCGAGCTCGCCGGGCGAGAACACATACATCGGCACGACCAGCAGCGAGAGCACGATCCACACGGCGTAGACGGGTCCGCGGCGCGCCAGCGTGAACGCGAGCGCCCGCGCGTAGCCGCGGCGAATGGCATCGAAGCCCGCCTCGATCTTGCGTGCGAGAAAGCGCTGCTCGGAGTGGGGCCGGAGCAGCTTCGACGCCATCATCGGCGAGAGCGTGAGCGCCACGATGCCGGAGATGGTGACCGCGCCCGCCAGCGTGAACGCGAACTCACGGAAGAGAGCGCCCGTGAGGCCGCCCTGGAAGCCGATCGGCGCGTACACCGCGGCCAGCGTGATGGTCATCGCGATGATCGGGCCGACGAGCTCGCGCGCGCCGAGGAGCGCCGCCTCCGAGGCCGATTTCCCGCCCCGCATGTTCCGCTCGACGTTCTCCACGACGACGATGGCGTCGTCCACGACGAGACCGACGGCGAGGACGACCGCGAGGAGCGTCAGCAGGTTCACGGTGAATCCGAACACCTGCATCAGGAAGACCGCGCCGATCAGCGACACGGGAATCGCGACGAGCGGCACCAGCACCGAGCGCAGCGATCCGAGGAACAGGAAGATGACGACGGCGACGATGAGCACCGTCTCGAGGAGGGTCTTCTCCACCTCGTGGACGGCGTTCTGGATGTACGCCGTCGAGTCGAACGCGACGCTGGCCTCGAGGCCCGTCGGCAGCTCGGCCTTGATGGTCTGAATCTC
>JAYTOQ010000387.1:0-2294 GCA_043747665.1 Polyangiaceae bacterium
ATCGCGAAGAAGGGCTACACTGCACTAACGCCCGTTCAAGAGGCGGTGCTCGATCCCGCATACGCAGGGCGCGATCTCCGGATCAGCTCGCAGACCGGCTCGGGCAAGACGCTGGCGATCGGCTTCATCGTTCGCCAGGCGATCAAGGGCGACACCGGCCCTTCGTCGAAGGGCGCAGCCCGGCCCCGCGCCCTCGTCGTCGCGCCGACGCGCGAGCTGGCGGCGCAGGTCGAGGTCGAGCTGTCGTGGCTCTTCGCTCCGCTCCGCATCAAGGTCGCGGCGGTCACGGGCGGCGGCAACTATCGTGACGAGCGCCGCGCGCTCGGCTCCGGCCCCGCCATCATCGTCGGCACTCCCGGTCGCCTCCTCGATCATCTCCAGCGCGGCGCCATCGACGGCACGCAGCTCGCCGCCGTCGTGCTCGACGAGGCCGATCGCATGCTCGATCTCGGCTTCCGCGACGACCTCGAGGCGATCCTCGGCTTCGCGCCCGAGGACCACCGCACGCACCTCGTTTCGGCGACGTTCCCGCGCGAGGTCATGGCGCTCGCCAACCGCGTGCAGACCGATCCCGCGCGCATCGAGGGGACGCCAGCCGGCGCCGCGAACGCCGACATCGAGCACCTCGTGCACCTCGTGCAGCCGAACGAGCGCCTCGACGCCATCGTGAACCTGCTCCTCGAGACACCCGACGCGACCACGTTGATCTTCGCGCGCACGCGCGCCGACGTCGGCGAGCTCACGCACCTCCTCTCGGAGGCCGGCTTCATCGTCGACTCCCTCTCCGGCGAGATGGAGCAGCGCGAGCGCAACAAGGCGCTCGCGGCCTTCAAGCGCGGCGACCTGCATGCGCTCGTCGCCACCGATGTCGCCGCGCGCGGCATCGACGTGCAGGACGTGGCGCGCGTGCTCCATGCCGAGCCGCCGATGGATCCCGATTCGTACACGCATCGCAGCGGACGGACCGGACGCGCAGGGCGCAAGGGCAAGAGCTCCGTGCTCGTCACGCCGGTCATGCTCAATCGCGTGTCCGGCCTCCTGAAGCGCGCGGGCGTGCGCTGGCGCATGGATCCCGTGCCCACCGCGGAGACCATCGAGTCGACTCGCGAGCAGCGTCTCTTCGACGCGCTCACCGCCGTCGTGTCGCCCGAGGATCCTGCGGACGAGCCGATCGCGGAGGACGCGCGCGTCGGCGGGCCCATCGAGGCCGATGACCGATCGTGGGCGCTCGCGAAGCGCATCGTCGAGGGCGGCGAGGGCACGCGTGCGCTCGCTCGCATGATCGCGCGGACCCGCGCGAGCGGGCCCGAGGCGCGCCGCATCACGCCGGTGACGCTGCCAGGACAGAAGAAGCGCGCCTGGGAGCAGACCGGGGCGGCGGCGCCGATGCCCCGCAGCGAGGGCCGGCCCTTCGCCGAGCACCGCACCTTCGGCGAGCCCCGCGGGCTTCGACCCGAGCGCGAGCAGGCCCCGCGAGAGTCACGCGAGCGCGAGCATGCGCCTCGCGAGGCGTTCTCGCGTGAGCAGCCGTCCCGTGAGCCGGGGCCCGCGCGCTCGCCGCGCGATCCCGCGGTCGACGCCGGCGACTGGGTGTCGTTCCGCGTCTCGTGGGGACAGATCCACGGTGCCGACGCGCGCCGATTGCTCGCGATGGTCTGCCGTCGCGGTGGGGTCCGCGGCACCGACGTCGGCGCGATCCGTGTAGCACGCACGTTCTCGACGGTGAACGTCGCGAGCTCTGCGGCCGAGGCGTTCGAGCGCGCGGCCCGCGAGCCGGATCCGCGCGATCCGCGCGTGAAGATCCGGCCCTCCAGCGAGGTCGAGCACGAAGGCGGCGGCGCGAACGACGGCGACGACCGTGCGCCTGCGCAGGCGCACGCGAAGCCGAAGGCCTCCGAGGGGAAGCTCCCTGCCGAGCGCGCCTCCGCGGCGAAGATGCCGTCCGATCGCGCGTCGGTGAAGAGCGTCAAGGACGTCAGCGTCAAGGACGCCAGCGTCAAGGACGTCGGCGGTAGCAAGGACACCATGGCTGCGAAGTCCTCGGCGCGCGCCCTCGAAGCGCCGGCCGACCGCGCCTCCCGCAAGAGCGTCAAAGACGTCAGCGCCAAGGACGTCAGCGTCAAGGACGTCAGCGCCAAGGACGTCGGCGCCAAGGACGTCGGCAGCAGCAAGGACATCAGCGCCAAGGACGTCGGCAGCGCCAAGGCTGCGAAGTCCTCCACGCGGGCGCTCGAAGTGCCGGCCGATCGACCTTCCAAGAGCGCGGCGCGGGCGGCGGAGCCCGAGCGCACGTC
>JAYTOQ010000388.1:0-14084 GCA_043747665.1 Polyangiaceae bacterium
CCACCTCCGGCATCTCGGAGAGCGCGCGCTTCGGCACGAACAGCTTCGCGCTGATCGGCGCCTTTTCGAGGAGCGCCCTCGCCTTCGAGGGGTCGGCGACGATCTCGGCGTACGGAAGGTCCGACTTGGCGTCGAACGCGACGATGGTCCCCTTCTTGTCGACCGCGTGGAACGCGAATTCTGCGAAGCCCGACGTCGCGTCGACCCTCGCGTCGACGGAGAGATCGACGCCTTCGCTGCGCCACGGCTGAACGCCGGTGACGATCTCCGCGTGTTGGACGTCGTGCGGCCTCTCGGGGGTTCCCTTGCCGGCGATGACGAGCCCACGCGTGTGCGCGTGGACGGAGAGCTCGGGCGGGACGTCACCGCTGTCGCGACGCACGATGCCATTCACGACGACCAGCCCGCGCAGCTCGCTGACGGGCAGCTGCTCCTTCGGCACGAGGGTCGCGACCTTCGCCATGTCGATGTTTCCGTCGAACCGCGCGCGGCCGTGCGCGCGCTTCCAGGAGCTCAGCTCGAGCGGACTGCCGCCGATCACCACGTCCCTGGTCGCCAGGTCGAAGCTCCCGGCGTCGGCCATCTGCACCTTCATCTGGAGCGCGATGTTCTTGCCGTCGAACGATGCGTCGACGTTGGCGGTGCCGCCGTTGATCTTGCCGGCCGAGAGGGCGTCGACCTTCGCGTGCAGCTCGCCGGTCGCGGTCGAGTGGCGGAGCGTGACGTCGCCGTTCATCGACAGCATGCCGCTGCGGACGACGTCGGGCTGGCCCGCGATGACGGCTACGCGGTGCAGATCGATCGAGGGAGCGTCGAGCTTGATGCGCATGACGTTCGCGTCGCGCGAGACGTCGGCGTGGAGCGGCTCGCCGAGACCCGTGACGACGCCGCCCTCGACGCTCATGCGGCCGCCGCCGACCTGCACGCGGTGCGCGCTGGCGCTGAGCGTGTAGCCGGCCTTGACCATGTCGACCTTCGCGTCGCGAATGACGGCCACCCCGCCGGGGTCGAGCACGATCTGGCCGCGAACGTCGACGGTGCCGATCTTCTGCTCGCCCGCGGCGAGCCCGCTGGCGTGGACACCGACATCGACGACGGGACGGTCCATCGTCCCGGCGGCGGTCGCGACGACCGTGACGTCGTCGACAGTGTTCGTTCCGTAGGCGATCCCGCCGCCGACCGCATGCGCGCGCGCCTCGAGCGCCTTCGTGCCGAGATTGGCCTTGCCCTCGGCCGTGATGATCGCGTGGCCCTTCATCGACGCGCCCACCTTCGGCAAGCGAGAGAAGTCGGCGACGTTGGTGGTGAGGCGGCCGTCGACGATCTGGTTGTTCCCGATGGTCGTGAGGTTCGCTTCGAAGTCGGCGGTGGCCCGGGGATCTGTGACGTGGCCGACGGCATGCGCGGTGGCCTTCGTAAAGTCGGCGTCCACGTGGACGATGGGCAAGCTCTCGCCTGCCACCTTGCCGGGCAGGGTGTCGAGCTTCACGTCGCCCTTGATCTCGCCGCTCTTGGCGATGGTGACGTTGGCGTGCATGTCGAAGCCGACGTCGGAGACGGGCGCCTTCGGAACGATGGCGTGCGCGTCGATGTGACGAACGCCGATCTGCGCATCGACCTTGGTGCCGTCGCTGATGTCGACGTTCGCGTCGACGTCGGCCGTGCCCTTGCCGAGCGCGAGGTGCGCCTTCGCGGCGACCTTCGGCAGCTCGCCGTGCGCCTCGGCGTGAAGCGTGACCTCCTCCTGAATGCCGACCTCGCCGAAGGTGGCGCGCATCCCTTGCCCGGTCGCGTCGTGGCCGTTGAGGACGGCGTCGATCTTGGGACCATCCATGTGGGCCTGAAGCGAGGTGGGAATGCCGGCGATGGCGCCGTCGAACGCGGCCTCGACGCCCATGTCCATGCCGGTAACTGACGGCATCTCCAGATGCGCGCCGACGCGACCCTTGGGGTCTACGCCGCGCGGCAGACCGCGCGTGACGAGGTCGACGCGATCGATGTTTGCCTTGGTGAGCTTCGCGTCGTAGTGCGCGTGCGCGTGGAGATCGTCGAGGTCGGCATCGACCGGAGGAGCGCCCGGCGCCTGGCCGTGAACCCACGCATGCTTCAGGACGACGCTCGGTGCGTCGACGCGGACGCCACGCGCGTTCGGATCCTTCGGCTTGGCCGGCGTGGGCGTGCGCTCGGCGAAGGCGTTCGCGATGCGCATGTTGCCGGCGGCATCGCCGTCGATGGCCGCGTCGACGTTGTCGAGCGACACCGCATCGACCGGGACGAGGATGTCCCCTTTGCCGAACAGGAACGAACGCGCCGACTCGATGGCGCGGATGCGCACGCGCGCACCGTCGACGTAGAGGACCTCCCGCCCCGTCGGATCCTTCACGCGAACACGAACACCATCGACGCCGTGGAGTCCGAGGCTGCCGATGCGCTCGATGGCGACGTCACCGGCGAACTGATCGTGGAGGATCCCGTTCACCTGCGTCGCGACCAGACGACGTGTCGGCGCGGCATCGAGGTGCACGACCGCAGCTGCAGCGGTCGCCGTGACGAATGTGACGGTGGTCCCGACCACTGCTCCGATGACCCCCAGGACTCGACGTGCGCGGCCTTTTTTCGAGCGGCCTTCCAGCGATGCGGGCATCAGTAAGCTTCTCCGATGCCGATGTGCACTGCGATAGGGATGCCAAAGAGCCGCTCGGGCTCGCGCTCGTCCGGCGTGAGCTTTCCGAGTACTTGCATGCCGGGAATGCGGTATCCGACGTCGAGGCGGATGGGGCCGGCGGGCGTGTCGTAGCGCCCTCCCCCACCGCAGGAGAGGTGGAGGTGGTCGAACCGGAAATCGTTCACCCGTGGCGAAACGTCACTCGAGTCGCAGAAAGCAGCGACCGAGAGCGGCCCGGCGAGGACGTAGCGAAACTCGGTCGACGCCTCCCAGAGGGTAAAACCGCCCGTCGGTGAACGGCAGCGGTCGTCGACCACGACGTTGGTGCCGCTCCCCGCGAGCACGCACTCGGAGTTGATCGCGCCGGCGGCGGTCTGCGGCGTGAGGAACGGCACGACATCGTAAGGTCCGACACCACGGATCGGATAGCCGCGATTCTGGTTCGGGCCACCGGAGAAGAAGCCGCGGAAGAACGTGAGCTGGTAATCCTTCGTCGCTGCTGCGGGGTCGGTATTGTCGTCCGTCAGGCTGCCCTTGTGAGGACCGCTCCGCACGTAGTTGCCGTAGTTGGGCGCCTCGAGAAGGCCCGCGGCACCGCGCAGCGCGAACACGAGCTTCTTCTTGTAGAGCGGGATGTAGCCGCGCGCCTCGGGCTCGACCCGGAAGTCCGTTGCGTTGCCGCCCAGGCCGGCGACCTGGAGCCGGTTGCCGAGGAATATCCCCTTCGTCGGATGGATCTTGTCGTCGCGAAAGTCGAGCGTCGTATAGAGCTCGGGATACGAGATGATGATCAGGCTCAGGTTTGGATCCTTGCCGTTCACGTACGCGAACGGATAGGCGACCTGCGTGTTGTAAGAGAGCGCCCCGAAGAGCTTCCAGAACGTTCGCTCTACACCGACCGCATCACGGACCTCGCCGTACCCGATGACGCGCGCATCGGGCAGCGGGTTCGGGTTGATGAGCACGGGATAGATGTTGAACTCGGGGCGGATGAAGCCCCTCGTGCGCGCCTCGATGAAGCTCGGTTGGCTCAGCTCGAGGCGCAAGCGCTCCTCGGGGAGGAGCTTGTTCGGCGCGACGATGTTGTTCACGCGCGTCGGATAAAGAACGATGCCCGGCCGGAACTCGACGGAGAAGGTACGAAGCCCGCCGAAGAAGTTCTTGCTCTCCCAGCCGATGAGGCCGTGGACGTCGGTCTTCAGCGCGTCGAACTCGATACCGCCGCCGACGCGGATGGTGTGGAGGCGTGAAGCCTCGAGCTTCACGCGGATCGGCACGACGGGCGGGCCGGGCGGCGGCGGACCGCCTTGACCGGGACTCCCGGCGCCCTTGCCTTGATCGCCGTTTGCGTCCTTGTTCCCGAGCTGCTCCTCATCGGATTTGCCGGGCTTGTTCGGCGGCGGCTCCGGTGTTCCGGCAATGTCCGGAACGAGCTCGACGGAGGCGAACACGCCGAGGTCGAGGAGGGCTTGCTGCGCGTCGTCGAGCTCCTTCTCGGAGTATTCGCTGCCCGGCGTGATGTCGATGGTCCGCCGGATCTGCCGGTCCGGCAACGGTCCGAGACCTTCGATGACCACCTCGCCGAAGACGCACTTCGGGCCCGGCGTGACTGTCATCACGACGTCGACACGATGCGTGACGATGTCGACGGCGGCGTCGCTCTTGACCTTCGCGTAGGCGTAGCCCTTGTCGCTGAGCGCGCGGCGGACGTTGCCTTCGGTCTTCTTGAACTCCACCTCCTCGAAGGGCTTCTCGCGCGGCAGTCCGTCGGTGCCTGCCTTGTTCGCGGCGTCGACGACCGGTTTCGGGAGGCCGTCGAGCCCGTCGATGTGCATCGTGTGCAGGAGGACGGGCGCCCCTTCCTCGACGACCACCTCGACGCGCACGTGCTTCTCGGCAGTCTGGAAGATGCGACCGGCGCGGGCGTGGACGTCGTAGTAGCCCTTCGACCGGTAGAACGCCTCGACGCGCGCGAGGTCGCGCTGGAGGACGAAGCGATCGAAGAGCGAGTACTCGAAGAGGATGCCTCGGAAGAGCATCAAGAACTTCGTCGTCTCGGTGGTCGCCATCTTGTCGCGAATGTCGTCGTCGTCGAGCTTGTCCGAGCCGCGGACGGTGACCTGGTCGACCGACGAGCGGCCCTCGGGGATCGACTTGCAGCCACCGAGGACCGAGATCGCCGCGGCGAGCACGACGAGCGCGACCCCATCCCAGAGGCGCGCGCTACAGGGAGGAAGCGCGAGACGAAGCATCAGCGGCCGAGACCGCTTAGCAAGGTCGACACCAGCGCGCACTGCGGCATAGTGCCGGTTCCACGCGGACAAACCGGCACGGCTTGCGCGCCGCGTTGCGACCTATACCTATCAAGATGCTCGCTTTTGCCTCGCCCGACGAAGGAGCCGTGGCGCAATGAAGCAGCGAACGGGAGAACGAGCGGGCGAAGCAAGGTGTGGACGCGGCCCGGAAGCGCGGCGTCGGCCGAGAGCGCGCGTGGTACGAACCGTGCTCGACGCGCGCACGATGCATCGACTCGGGCTGGGCGTGGGAGCGTCGCTGGCGATCGCGGGCGCGGTGCTCGCGTGCGGCGCGCCGCGGCTGCCGGCCCCCACGTACGTCGGTCATCCCACGGAGGCGCTCCTTCAAGCGAAGTATCCGCCGCCGCCCGCGCGCGTGGAGCTCGTTCCCGATGCGCCGAAGCCCGAAGCCGTCTGGGTCGACGGTGAATGGACGTGGCAAGGCCAACGATGGGCCTGGAAACAAGGGCGATGGCTGGTGCCGCCGGCGAACGCGCGCTACTCGCCGTGGACATCGACGCGAGACAAGAGCGGTCTCTTCTACGTCGCCGAAGGCAAGTGGCGCGACGCGAAGGGCCACGAGCTCCCCGATCCCGCGGCGCTCGCGAGCGGCAAGACGCGCGGCGGCCCGGTGACCGACCCCGAGGGCGATCCCGTCGCCGCGACGCCGAACGTCGCGCCCGGTACGCCGTCGGGCTCATCGAGGGCGAATGCCGACGCGGGACAAGGACCTCCGGAGACGCCGACCGGCGCGACGCCGACCGGCACCGAGCCGAGCCACGGCCCACCGACCAACACTGGGCCCGAGGCGTCCGACGGCGGACTCGTCGACGCGGGGACTGACTCTTCGCCTAGGATGGTCCCGAAGTGAAGGACCTGATCGTCGTCGCAACGCTGGTCATCGCATTGGCGTTGTTCATCACGGCGCATGTCACCATCACATACGGGCTCGCATGGAGGCCGCCGCGCTGGCGCGCGCTCGTCGCTTTCTTCGTCGCGCCGCTCGCGCCGTTCTGGGCGTGGCGAGAGCACATGCGCATCCGCGCCGGCATCTGGGGCGCCGCGCTGGTGCTCTACATTGTCGCGATGATCGTCTCGCGCTTCTGAGTCTCCCGCAGCCCGCTCAGCGCACCGAGCGCCGCGCTCGTCACCACCGTCGTCGCAGCGCCGCGTCTCTCGCGGTCGGGCTCGCGCGCGGCGGCGCGTCGTGTGCAACGTCGGCTCCCCGGAGGCGAGCTATGAATCTGGAGAGCAATCGCGCCGGCAGCGCTGGGCAGCGCAGCCTGTCATGGAAGGCATTGGCGACCGGCGCCGCGGGCGCCGCGACCGTCACGCTCGCACACGAGGTCGTCCGGCAACTCGTGCCCGATCCGCCGCGCATGGACCGCCTGGGCATGGTCGCGCTCGCGCGGGTGCTGCGCGCGACTGGCGCGTCGGTGCCGAGCGCCGAGAAGCTGCGTGGCTACACGCTCGTCGGCGATCTGGTCAGCAACGCTCTCTACTACGCGCCGGTCGCGATGGGGGGCGCACACAAGCGGCCGCTGTTGCGCGGCCTCGCGCTGGGCCTCGCCGCAGGGCTCGGGGCGGTGCTCCTCACGCCCGTCCTCGGGCTTCCGCGCCGTCATCGCGGCCTGACGTTGCGCACGAAGGCCATCACGGTCGGGCTGTACGCGCTCGGCGGCGTTGCGGCAGCTGCGATGTCGTCGCTACTCGATCGCCCCACGCGGGCGCGCGCGCTCGGCGGAGCCGTGGACGCGAGCTCCGGCATCGTCACCAGCCTCAGCCTCGAGCCGCCGGCCGACGGCTGGTGATGACCCGCCAGCGCGCTCAGCGACCGCGCTTCGTGAAGAGGCGCTTCCGTAGCGCCACGGCGCCGGCACGTGCTTCGCGCCGCTTCTCCTGGAGCTGCGCGAAGACGTTCTGCCGTCCCTGACGTTCGCCGCGCTCGCGTTCGAGCTTCTCCCACGACGCGACGCGCGCAGAGTCGAGCGTGCCGGCGGCGACGGCGCCCCGGATCGCGCAGCCGGGCTCCGCGGCATGGCGGCAGTCCGTGTACTTGCAGGCCTTCGCGAGCTCCGCGATGTCGGTGAAGGCGCTCTCGACGTCATCTTCGGCGGACTCGCCGGCCTGCCACGGCTTCAGCTCGCGCATGCCCGGCGTGTCGACGAGGAGGCCTCCGCCGGGAACCGCGAAGAGCGAGCGCTTCGTCGTCGTGTGGCGCCCGCGCTTGTCGTGCTCGCGCACGGCGCCTTCGTGCTGCGCCGATCGCCCGAGGAGCGCATTCACGAGCGCGGACTTCCCGACGCCGGACGACCCGACCATCGCCGCCGTCGTGCCGCGCGGGATCTGCGCGCGCAGCTCGTCGAGCCCGAGCCCGCTGCGCGCGCTCGTGAGGATCACCGGCGCGAGCTTCGCGGCCTCGACGACCACGTCGTCGGCCCCGTCGAGGAGATCGGCCTTGGCGAGGACGATGATGCCGTCGGCGCCGCTCGTCGCGACGGCGACCAGATAGCGCTCGAGTCGACGCGCGTTGAAGTCGCCCTCGACCGAGGTGACGACGAGGACGCGGTCCACGTTGGCCGCGATGGCTTGCGGCTCGGAGCGCTCGCCGGCGGCCTGACGTACGAACGCGGTGCGTCGCGGGAGGATCCGCTCCACCACGACGTCCTCCGAGCCCTCGGCCGCGGGCGCCATGAGCGCCCAGTCACCGACCGCGACTCCGCCTTCCGGCGCGTCTCGCATGGCGCGTCCGCGCAGCGAGGCCATGCGGGGGCCCGCGGTACCGCCGAGCCACACCTCTACATGTGCACTATACACGGATGCTACGCGCGCCGGTCTCAGCGCTGCTTGGTCGGCCGTCACGTGGCTCGCCAGCGTCGACGTCCAGCCGAGCTCCTCCAGGGAGAGCGTGCGGGGTAGATCGATCGGCGGAGCGGCTTCGGACATCCGGAGGCGGAGGGTGCCACCCGCGTCGTTCACCGGCAAGGCGCGGGGCACGGTGCGGGCATGATCGAACCGATCGCGATGGTGTCTCCGTGCGGCGAGGACCTGGATCCCGCCCCGCGGCTTTCCCATGATCCATGGCAATTTGTGGCGGTTTACCCGCTGACGACCGGACGGCACGAGGGCTGCACATCGGATGTTCAGCGCCATGAAGCTCCTTCCCTCCGCCGACCTCAGCACCAAGGGCCCGCTGCGCCGCATCTTCCGCGCCGTCGGTGAGCGCGCCGCGCCCGACGCCCTGGCGGGCCGCGTGTACTCGGCGATCTCGAGGCTCAAGAGGATGGGCCTCGGCGACGTCCTCCTGCGGAGCGACGCCGGTTACCTCCTCGATCCGCGCTGCTGCGTGATCGAGGAGCGTCCCATCCACCTCCGTCGCGAGCCGAGCACCGTCAGCCACAGCGCCGTCGTTCCGGCGCGCCTGGCGTCATGAACAGGCGGTCAGCCGGGACGAGTCGGCCCGGGAAGGACACACGGCTGCGGGCCGTCGTTCTCCCAGGTGCAGAACAGCGCTTCCGCGTGGTCGTTGCGGACGTGGATGACGAGATGCGTGCGCGCCGCCCGGTAGACCGGCGCGCACGGCTCGTCGGTCTCCGGCGCCTCTTCGGCCCATGACCCGACGTTGATGTACGTCGCAGCGCCCGCCGGCAACGCGGCCGGGACGTGCGTGTGTCCCATCACCACGAACGCGGCGGGGAACAGCTTCGCGAGATGCGCGGCGCGCTCGACCATCTGCTCGGCAGGGTCGACGGTGCGCTGCCGCGAGAAGTGCACGTGGAGGAGGATCCACGCGAGGACCACGCCGCCCGCCGCCCACGTGGTGCCGCCGTTGATGCCGCCGTGGAAGACCCCGAGCACCGCGAGGATGCCGAGCGTGACCATTGCGACGAGCGCCACCGCGAGACGATCGAGGAGCACGCCGCGCATGATCCCGGCCACGGTCCTCGTGATGGGCGGCGTCTGAAGCGAGAGGAGCGCGCGCAAGCGCTCGAGGCCGAGACGTGTGGCGCCCGCGAGCCTCGCCACCAGCACCTCGTGCTCGGCGCGCAGGGTCTTCGCGGCATCGGAGAGATGTGCGCGGCGAAGGCGGAACATCTCCGCGACCGCCTTGGCGAAGTCCACGCCGAGCCTGAGCATGCCCTGGAGCCCGAGCTGCGCGCCGAAGGAGAGGTAGTAGCCGAGGCCGACGTTCTCGTGACCGTGCTCCTTCATCCCGCGCGTGGGGCGCACGACGAAGCGGAGCAGTGTGTCGCAGAAGCCGCGGGCGACGCGGCGCGGATCGAGCGGCGAGAGCGGCGCCATGATGTGCTCGGTGGCGCAGAACGGATCGTACTGGTGGCCGTGCTCGATGTACGCGACGCCGTCGCGATAAAAGAACCACGGATTGAACTCGATGCGCTCGAGGAACGCCGCGCGTTGGTCGTCCTCCGAGGCGACGCAGGGAGCGTGCGCGAGCAGGAAGGCGCGGAAGTCGTCTTTCACGGCGTCCCAGTGGAATTCGATGTCGTGATTGCCATGCACGAGCGAGAGCGCGTGACCGTCGGCCACGAACGCGGCGAGCTCCGCGAAGACATCGGCGTGTCGCCGGGCGACGCGAGCCAGCTTCAGTCGCGCGTGATCGGCGGTGTTGCCGACGCCGTGACGGCGCTCCTCGTCGGTGAGCTCGCGTTCCATCGCACCCGCCTCGGGCACCACTGTCATGCCGATGAAGTCGATGAAATCGCCGGCGATGACGATGCGCCAGCGGTCGGCCGGCGGCTTCTGGCCCCGATAGTGGGCGAGGAGGTGAACGAGATCGCGGTCGACGGACTCGGATCGCCGCGCCTTGTTCACGCCGTCATCCTGGATGTCGCTCCCGAGATGGACATCGGAGAAGACGAGCAGGCTCTCTGTGGGCAGCGAGGACACGGGCCTTGGATCGTGGGCGTATCGCGCGCTCGACACCGTCATCCTTCGGTCACGCGGTCTGTAGTAAACATGCACGATGCAGAACCACGGCAGATCGAGCTGGACCGTCGTGCTCATTGGCATCGCGATGGCAGCGTCCGGCGCCTCGTGTGACGACCCGTCGAAGCCGAGCGCCGGCGCCAGCGCGTCGGCCGCGGCGTCCGCCTCGGCCGCGCCTTCGGCCTCTGCTGCATCAGCGGCAGCGGCAGCGGCAGCGGCAGCGGCTGTGGCGTCCGTGGCGGCGGTGGCGGCGGCCACCGTGCCTGATGCCATCGCCGCTCAGCATGTCCTCGTTGCCTACAAGGGCGCCGAGAAGGCGCCGAAGGGCGTCACGCGCTCGAAGGTCGAGGCGAAGAAGCGCGCCGAGGAGGTCGCCGCGAAGGCGAAGGCAGGCGCTGACTTCGGCGCGCTCGTCAGCGAGTACTCCGACGACCCGGCGGCGGGCGAGCGCCAGGGCAGCCTCGGCAAGTTCAAGCGCGAGTCCAAGGCGAAGGCCTTCAGCGACGCCGCGTTCGCGCTGGCCGTCGGCGAGGCGAGCGGCGCCGTCGAAACGCCGTTCGGCTTCCACGTGATCAAGCGAAATCAGTGACGTGAAACCGGCATGTGCTACGAGCCGGCCATGCGCTCCGCCTTTCGCCTCGGTTACGGTCTCTGGCTCGGATGCTTCGGCTCGTTCTGCGCGTTCGGCGCGTTCGGCGCGTTCGGCGCGGCGGTGGCGTGCACGTCCAACGGCTCCGCGACCGTGTCGCCCCAGCCCGCGACAGGCGACGACGACGGCGCGACGGCCACGACGGACGCCCCGACCTCGACCATGCAGGACGGCTCCTCGTCGCCGGACGGGTCGAGCATGGACGCAGGCGCTGACGTCGAGCAGCCGCTGACCATCGCGAACGAGGTCGAGCCGAACAACGGCCAGCCGGCTTCGGCGGTCAACGCGATGGTGCTGCCCGGCACGATGAACGGGAAGATCGATCCCGCGAACGACGTCGACGTCTTCTCGATCCAGATCGCGCCGGGCGACTTCTGGGAATGGACGGCGACGCCGACGAGCGCGGATCTCGCGCCTCACCTCATCGTCTTCGACACCAGCGGGGGGATGAACCCGAACGTCGCCGGATTCGCCGCCGCCGGCGCGACCGCCAAGGCGCAGCACTTCGTGCTGAGCACGGGGACCTTCGTGGCCGTCGTCCGTGACGCGCGCAACGTTCCGACCGCTACCAGCAAGGGAGGCCCGACCTACGGCTACGCGCTCACGGGCAAGCGGAAGGCGCCGGCGCCGGTCGCCGTCACCTTCCCGGTGATCAAGCAGGGCAAGCTCGCGTCGATCGGGTCGGTCGACCTCTATACGTTCACGGGGACCGGCGGGAAGGGCTTCGACGTCTTCGTGCGCGCGCCCAACGCGGCGTCGACGATCGACTCGCGCCTCTCGATCTTCGACATCCCCGCCAAGACGGTGATCGGCATCAACGACGACGTTCCGTCCACGCCGGACAAGCGCGACACGCAGCTCGGCGGCGCGAGCCCCGCGAACAGCACGTACATGGTGGTGGTCGAGAACGAGGGGCTCGACGGCGCCGATCTCTCCTACGAGATCGAATTCAAGCTGCGCTGAGGCGGTGAGCGCCGGGCGTCAGGCGTTGACGAACTTCATCATCGCTTCCGTGTAACGGGTGCCGGCGGCGGCGCCCTTCGGGAACACCGCCTCGATCGTGGCGATCTCGCCGGCGCTCAGCTCCACGCCGAGAGCGCCGGCGTTCTCCTCGAGGTACGTGCGGCGCTTGGTGCCCGGGATCGGCACGATGAACGGCGCGCGCGCGAGCACCCAGGCGAGCGCGAGCTGCGAGGCCGTGCAGCCCTTCGCCTGCGCGATGCTCTCGACCTCGGTGACGAGCGCGAGGTTCTTCGCGAACGCGTCGCCCTGGAAGCGCGGGTTGGAGCGGCGAAAATCGTCCGGCGCGAGGTCCTCGTAGCGCTTGATCTGGCCGGAGAGGAAGCCGCGGCCGAGCGGGCTGTACGCGAGGAAGCCGATGCCGAGCTCCGCGCAGGTGGCCAGCACGTCGTCCTCGGCGTCGCGCGTCCACAGCGAATATTCGGTCTGCACCGAGTCGAGCGGGTGAACGGCGTGTGCGCGTCGCAGCGTGGCGGAGCTGGCCTCGGAGAGGCCAATCGCGCGGACCTTGCCGGCCTTCACCAGCGCCGCGAGCGCGCCGACCGACTCCTCGATGGGCGTCACCGGATCGACGCGATGGAGCTGGTAGAGATCGATGACGTCGATGCCGAGGCGCTTCAAGCTGCCTTCGCACGACTTCGTGATGTACGCGGGGCTACCGTCGAAGCCGCGCTTGGTCGGATCGTTCGGGTCCCGAACGATCCCGCACTTGGTCGCGACGATGACGCCTTCACGCTTTCGCGCGCTAGTCCGGATCGCGCGACCGACGAGCTCCTCATTCACGAACGGCCCGTACATATCGGCCGTGTCGAGCAGCGTGATGCCGAGCTCGAGGGCGCGGTGGATGGTCGCGATCGACTCGCCTTCGTCCCGAGGCCCGTAGAAGTCGCTCATGCCCATGCAGCCGAGGCCGAGCGCGGGAACGGTGAGTGATCCGAGGCGGCGCGTGGGCATGGTCGACATGGCCTTATTCCTGACGATGACGCCTACAGCTTTCGGCCCTTGAGCAGATCCGCGAACGTGCCGAGCGAGGCCGGGGCGTTCGCCTTGCTGCGAGCGGCTTCGAAGTCGGCGCGCTCCTCGGCATCCTTCGCGCCCTTGATCGAGAGACGGAGCTTGCCTTCGCCGGTCTCGAGGACCTTCGCGGTGACCTTGGTGCCCTCGGGGAAAGACTTGCGGAGATCGGTCCCGCGCGGGACGCCGAGCTCTGCCTGCGGAACGAGGCCGCGACCCGAGCGTCCCTTCGTGCCGTCGATCTGGACGAAGATTCCGTACGTCTCGATGCGCTCGACCACGCCCGTGACGACGGCGTTGACCTTGATGGTTGGAGAGGCGCCGCTGGCGATCGTGGAGCCGACCTCCGCGCCGTCGGGCGCAGGCACGAGGGAGATCTTCTTCGCGGTCTTGTCGATGCGCTTCACGACCACGAGGAGCTCTTCGCCCTCGTCGCCGGTCATGCCCGGCGCGCCGTTCTTGCCGAGCTCGGAGATGTGGAGGAGGCCTTCGACCGCGGGGGCCAGGCGAATGAAGCGACCGAACTCGGTGAGGCGGACGACGGTGCCCTTCATGACGCGACCCTCGACGATGTCGAGATCGGCCCACGGGTCGGCCGCGAGCGCCTTCAGAGAGAGCGTGATCTTCTTGGTGGGCTGGCCGGGGCGCGCGGCCTCGACGTCCCTCACCTCGCGGACCTGGACCTCGACGGTGTCGCCGGGCTTGAGCGAGTCGCTGATGGCCGCGCTGCGATCGTGCGAGACCTCCGAGCGCGGGATGAGGCCTTCAATGCCGCCGAGATCGACGAAGGCGCCGAAGTCGCGAATGCTGGTGACCGTGCCGCGGAGGACCGCGCCGGCGACGATGTCGCTCATGGCGCGGTTCGCGGTCTCGCTCGCCTCGCGCGCCAGCAGCGCACGTCGCGAGAGCACCACGCTCTTGCCGCCATCGCGGACGTCGGTGACCATGAACTTGAGCGTCTGGCCGATCATGGCCTTCGCGTCTTCTTCTTCGATCCGTCGCGCGTCGACCTGCGACATCGGACAGAACGCGCGCGTGCCGCCGAGCTCGACCTCGAGCCCGCCCTTGTTGACGGCGGTGACCTTGCCGTCGACGCCGAGGCCCGAGATCTTCGCTTGCTCGAGCGCGGCGACGCTGCCCGGCTTGCCGAGCGAGCGACCGAGACGAACGACGCCTTGCTCGTCGTTGATCTCGACGACGTTGGCGGTCAGCTTGTCGCCGACCTTCACCGAGATGGTGCCGTCGTCGTCGCGCAGCTCCGCAGCCTCGAGGAACGCTTGCTGCTTGCCGTCGAGCTCGACGAAGACCGCATCGCGTCCGACCTGGATGACGATGGCGTCGAGCCGATCGCCGACGCGGATCGCGCGGCGCTTGCGAGGCGCGACGGGCTGCTGCTCGAACATCGCGGCGAAGGAGTCGTCTTTGGCGGTCGTCTTTTCGGTCGTCATGAGGAGGTGACGTGTCTAGCACGGGGCGCTGCGGCACGAACCCTGCT
>JAYTOQ010000389.1:0-2598 GCA_043747665.1 Polyangiaceae bacterium
GGCGGCGGGTGAGCCTCACGGTCCTGTCTTGGACACGAGCGGGTTGACCCCCGCACCGGCAAACACGGCTGGCGCATTCGTCGTCGGATCCATCGCAATCGTGAGCAACGCGCCCTGACCGCTCGTTCGATCGACGCCGATGACGCTACCGGTGCCGTCGTGCGAAAATGCGAGGATCCTACCGCCCGCGTATGCGACGCCGAAGAGGCGCCCGAAGCCTGTCGGACCAATGGAATGCACGGTGTTCGGGGTCGCCGGCGCGAAGGTGACGAGCGCGTTGTCGTTGGCCGTCAGCGGCATTGCCAGATTATAGGCGGTCGCGAATGTAGTGCCGTCGCTCACGCTGGCGAAGTCGCCGGCGAGCGCGAGGCCGCCGCCAATCATGCCGACCGGCATCATCGTCGCCGGATTCGTCGGGCTCACGCGGCAGATCGCCCCCTTGGTGTCGCCCGCGTACAGGTTCCCGCTCAGGTCGGACGCGAGCGAGGTATTGCTGATTCCGCACTTCGTCGTGGGGCCGACGAGCGTCACGTGGCCTGTCGCGACGTCCGCCGTATAGAGGTTCACGTCGGAGATGAGCCACACGCGATCGTCCGGTGTCACGGCGAGATCGTTGAGCGTGTCCTCTGCGGTGCCGCTTCCGCCGGTGGGGACCTGGGGAGCCTCGAACGGGCCAATCTCGACGAGCTTCGTTGCGACGAGATCGAAGTAGAAGAGAATGTGGCCGGTGTGCGCGTAGACGGTGTAGCAGCCGGTGGTGCTGGACGAACAGCCGCGCTGTGTTGGGGCCGAGCCATCCGCGTCGTGCGCGTCGCTCGCGTCGGGACCGGCGCTGCCGTCCCTCGCGTCGGGAGCGTCGGGAGCGGCGCCGTCGTCGGCGATGGGCGCGTCGGCGGACGCGTCGCGCGCCGGCGCGCTCGAGTCGTTGCCGTTGCACGCGGCGATGACGATGACGAGCCCGCTTGCGCACGAGAGGGAAAGGCGTGACATCGTCGTAGAATAGAGGAGCACTGGGAGCTTGACGACGAAAAGACCGCTCGCGATGCAAGTGCTACCATCGGCGCCATGCGGGTCACTCTCTTCTGGTGCTCTTCGCTGTTCGTATTGGCCTTCGTGTCGTCGGCACTCGCGCTTTCTGGGTGTGGGTCGAAGCCGAAACAGGTCGGCGAGTATCCGGCCGAGAACAGCGGCGGCGAAGCAAGCAGCGGCGGGTCGAAGCCCGGCGAAGAGACGCCGAAGTGGGAAGGCGCGACCGCGCCTCCTCCCGCCGAATCGAAGCCGAGCGGTGGTGGTGGCGGTGGTGGCGGGCGCACCGTGACCGAAGCGCCGAGGCAGCGCACCGATCAGTACGACAAGGACGCGACCGAGATCGTCATCAAGCGCGCCGCGCGTCAGGTGAAGGAGAACTGCGGCGCCGCCAAGGGCGACGACGGCAAGGCGACGGGCCCGTGGGGCAAGGCCACGCTCCAGATCCAGCTCGGCAAGAACGGTCATTCGAAGGGCGTGACGGTCCCCGCGCCGTATCAAGGCAAGCCGGTCGGCAACTGCGTCGAGAAAGCGTTCACGAACCTGACGTTCCCGCCGTGGGGCGGTTCCGACGCGGAAGTGTCGTGGGAGGTCGAGCTCGTGAACCCGGCCGCCGACCCCGCGAAGAAGTAGCTCCGTCGAACCGGACCATTTCGCGAAACTCGACCCACATGTGGTCGATAGCGCGGCATGACCATCTCCGGGCTCGATACCGAGCGCACGATACGTCGGGCCGACAGCCACGACGACGAAGTGCCCACGCCGCAGCGTGAAACGCTGCGTGAAACCCCTGCCGCACGGCTCGCTGCTCACGTCGAGCGCCAGGCGACGTCGAGCGATTACGCCACGTTCATCTCGAACGTCGCGAACGTCGCGAACGTGGCGAACGTGGCGAACGTCGCGAACGTGGCAGCAGCGCTCGTCGTGGACGACGCGGCGCGTGATGCGGCGATCCAGCGGAAGCTCGATGCAGTGCGCGATGCGTTCAGCGGTCCGTACGTCGTCGGCGGCGCAGTCGTGAGCGCGCGACCGATGTTCCGCATGACCACGCACGAGGTCGCGCCCGCGATGGTGCGCGCCGTCGATACGCTCGGCGCACGCGCGGGCGTTCGCGCCCCGTTCGAGGCGCGCGTCGGTCAGTGCCGGCCGCAGGACCTCGTGAAGATTACCCAAGCGCTCATCGACGACGGACGCCTCCCCGCCGGGTCGAGCGATCTCGCGATGCGCATCCGCCGCATGCAATGGGACCACGGCATCGGCGTCGACTGCGCGGGCTACTCGAAGCAGGCGCTCGCCGCGTCCGCGCCGCGCGCTCCGAAGATGTACGCGGCCGGCATGGAAAGCTTCCGCGACGTCGACCGCGGTCGCGACGGAACGTTCGCGAAGGTCGCGTTCGAGAAGGCCCGTCCCGGCGATCTCATCACGCTCGACTCGGCCGACGTCGGCGGCTGGGGCCACAACGTCGTCGTGTACAGCCACGTGACCGCCGACGCCGCCAAGAAGGCGATGCTCTGCGGCCTGGCTCGCGACCCCGCGCTCGTCGACTTCCTCTCGTCGCCGGGGCCGCATCAC
>JAYTOQ010000390.1:0-1513 GCA_043747665.1 Polyangiaceae bacterium
GCCATTGTCCCACGAGAGCTGGAGCACCGGGTACTCACCGGCGTCGTCGGGCGTCCCGCAATAGAGGCACGCCGGACGCGACACCTCGCCGTTGAAGTACACGACGTCCTCCGTGAGCATGTCGTACGCCTCGCCGAACGCAGCGACGGCCTCTTCGCCGAAGGCCTCCTCGACCACGTCCTCGAGGGACATGCCCTCGATCTCGGCCTCCTCGTCGTCGTAGTCGATGCCGATCCAATCGGTGTCGGCGGTGAGGAGCTCCTTCATGCCGGCCGAGATCGACTCTCCGTTCGGAAGCACCATCTTCTTCGCCAGCGACGAGCTGAGCGGCTCGGGGGTCGCGAGCAGGCCGCTCGCGTTGCCCGACGCCGTCGCCTTCTTCACGAGCTTCGCGCCACGAAGCACACCGGTGTCTTTTTTCGATGCCATGGGTGACGACCTTCGGCGAGGTGCGTTCCGGCGTCAACGCGGCGACGCGTCACCCCGCCTTCGCGCCACCCTCCGCGGCTCAGTCGAGACGCATCTTGACGGGCACCGTCTCTTTTCGCATCGCGCCGCTGGCGTTCGGCCACGTTCCCCAGCAGTAGACCTCGCGAGCACCGGTGAGCGCGCACGAGCTCGCGCCGCCGACCGCGACATCCACCGCGGATGCCACGTCGCGGACCGTCTCGGGCGGCATCGCCTCGTAGCCCGTCGTCTCGCCACGTCCGAGCGCGCCGTACGAGCCCATTCCCCAGCATGTCACGCTGCCGTCCGAGAGGACCGCGCAGCCGTGCATCGAAGCGATGCGCACCTTGCGAGCGCGCGTCACGCCCGTGGTCGTGATCTTCGATGAGCGCGCCAGCTCTCCCGCGAACAAGGAATAGAGCTCGCCCCAGCACTTCACCTCACCGCGCGCGATCCCGCAGAAGGCGCCGCCGCTGGCGCTCACTCCGTCGAGGCCCGCGAGCTCCGGTACCTCGACGGGGCGCGTGCTCTGCGCGGCGTGCATCATGCGCCCGCCGCCAAACAGTGTGCGGCCCCAGCACATGACGCCACGCCGCCGCGTCGCCGCGCACGTGCTGGAGCCTGCGACGGCGACGCTCGTGACGTCCTTCGCGCCTTCGACGAGCTCGGCATCGACGAGCTCGTGCGCTGCGGGAAGATAGTACGTCGAGCCGCCCGTCTGACCGGCGTCGTTCCGACCCCAGCAGCGCACTGTATCGTCGGCGAGGAGGGCACACGCATGTCCGTCGCTCGCGAAGACGCGTCTGGCGCCGCTGACGCCAGCGACCACCACCGGCTTGTCGCTGCGGTCCGCGCGCAGGTGCGCGCCGAGCTGCCCGTGCGTGTTGTCGCCGAAGCAGAGCACCTTGCCGCCGCGCGTGGCCACGCAACCGAACGTCGGACCGAGCGCGAGGCTCACGGCGTCGTCGATGCCTTCGAGCGGAGGGGACCCGGTAAGCGCGACGTCTGCGCTGGGTGCGTTCGAGCAATGGACGCGGCCCGCCGCGCGCACGCAGAGCATCTGGGC
>JAYTOQ010000391.1:0-5763 GCA_043747665.1 Polyangiaceae bacterium
CCGGGCTCGCCACCTGGTACGGGGCCGCCTTCGCGGGGAAGAAGACCGCGAACGGTGAGCGCTTCGACCCGACGAAATACACGGCCGCCCATCGGTCGCTCAAGTTCGGCACCTGGGTCGAGGTCCGGCGGCCCGATACCGGCCGCACGGTCCGCGTTCGGATCACCGATCGCGGGCCCTGGGGCGACGACCGCCGCATCATCGATCTCTCGCGAAAGGCCGCCGAGGACCTCGATATCGTCCGCGAGGGCGTCTCCCGCGTCGAGCTGCGCATCGTCGACGGTCCCTGAGCGCCGCGGTCAAGCCTTGCGGGCTTTGGTGGCGGGCTCCTTGGCCGCGGCCTTGGGGACGCGCTTTGTCTCCCGTGGCACCGCCCCCCGCGGCACCGCCCCCGACGCGCGCACCCGTCGGGCCAGCAGACCGAGCGCCTCGCGCTCGAGGCCGGTCAGGATCCGCTGCCACTCGTCACGCGAGTAGTCGAAGCCGCCGAAACGCAGGTGCTGGCGGGCTTGCTCGCGGACGACAGCGCGGAGATCGTTGGGGAGCTCCGGCATCCACGCGTAGTCGGCGAGCACGGCCGAGAGGTTCGGCGGCGCATCCTCAGCCCGCCACGAGACCGGCTTCGACGTCGATGCGGGCGCCTCCTCGCCGAGCGCGATCGCCTCGAGCTGGCCGTAGCTCACACCCCAGTGGGCCGCGACCTTGCGCCGGAAATCCTCGCCCGGTTGCCGTGTCGGGCTGTGCGAGAGCATGTTGCTCAGGTGGGCGCCGGAGACCCCGAGCTTCTTCGCGAGCTGGGCCTGCGCGCCGCGCGGGGCGCACCCGAGCTCGTCTCGCAACCTCGCGAGGACATACTCCTTGATGCGCTGGACGCGCTGGTGCTCGTCCTGAGTCACTGCTCTCAACCTTAGTGCGCGCGAACTTAGCGGGCGCTAAGTTCGACCGGCTCGCTCGCTTCCAATTGTGAACGGTCGCAAGCCCGTCGCCGTTGCCGGTAAGGGTGCCGGAAGGGGGCGGCCGCCGAGGGAAATCGATCAGCGCTCGGCGAGGTATTCTGCAACGTGCGCGACGTACACCGCCGCGGCCTCCCGGATGTGCTCCAGGTCGGCAAGCGCCAGCACGCGAACGACCTTGCCAGGTCGACCCATCACCAACGATCGCGTGGGCACGCGCATTCCTGGCGGGACGAGAGCTCCGGCAGCGATGAAGCACTCGTCTTCGATGACAGCACCGTCGAGGAGGATGCTGCCCATCCCCACGAGGCATCGATGTCCGACCGTGCAGCCGTGAATGAGCGCGAGATGTCCGACGGTGACGTCGTCTCCGACGCTCGTCGCGGCCTTTCCGCCGGTGATGTGAATGACGGCGTTGTCCTGGATGTTCGTGCGCGCCCCGATGCGGATCGGGAACGCGTCGCCGCGGACCACCGCTCCGAACCAGACACTTGAGTCATCGCCGATCACGACGTCGCCGATCACGCTCGCGCTCGGTGCGATGAACACGCCACGGCCGAGCTTCGGCGTGACGCCCTTCAGCGAGTGAATCGGACCCGGGCCCATCGTCTCGAGCCCTAAGGCACCATCGTCAACGAGCGGCGGCGGCGCTCCGGCCGTTGTGCGGAGCCCTGCACGCGCGCCGGAAGCGCGGCGATGGAGTCCGCGTCGAGCGTGCCGTGCAGCGAGTGCTTGAACGCCTGCGTGATCTCGACGTCGAGGAGCGCGCCGACGAGGTCACGTCCCTCCGGGACGTCGAGATGCACGATCTCGTTCCGCTCGGTGCGGCCCGCGACCTTGCCGGGCGACTTGCTCGCGCCCTCGACGAGCACGCGCTGCCGGGTGCCGAGCAGCGTCGCGAGGTGCGCCCGCGTCTGCGACTCCGCCACCTCGAACAGGCGCGCGAGCCGCTCGGACTTGGCCTCTTCGGGCACGTCGTCGGCGAGCTTGAGCGCCGGCGTGAAGGGGCGCGGCGAGTACTTGAAGCCGAACAGCCCGACGAAGCCGACCTCGCGGACGACATCGAGCGTGGCCTCGAAGTCGGCGTCGGTCTCGCCGGGAAAGCCGACGATGACATCGGTGGAGAGCGTCATTCCCGATCGCGCCGCGAGGAGGCGGCGCACGCGATCCGTGTATTCTGCACGGGTGTAGCGGCGGATCATCCGCTTCAGCATGCGATCGCTGCCCGACTGCACCGGCATGTGGATGTGCCGCGCGAGGACGTCCAGCTCGGCGTGCGCCAAGGCAAGCGCCGCCGTGGCGTGGCGCGGATGCGGGCTCGTATAACGAAGCCGCACGAGGCCCGGCACGCGCGCCGCGATGAGGCGGAGGAGAGACGGGAACTGACTCTCGTCGGGATCGTCGGAGGCGGGAGGCGGCAGCGAAGGGTCGCGATAGCTGTCGACGGTCTGCCCGAGCAGCGTGACCTCGCGCGATCCGGCCTCCACCCAGCGTTCGATCTCCCGAACGATGTCCTCAGCGGGTCGATAGCGCTCCGGGCCGCGCGTGTACGGGACGATGCAGAACGAGCAGCGCTCGTCGCAGCCCTTCATGGTGGTGACCCACGCGCTGACGGGGGCCTCACCGAGCCGCGGCGCGGCGGCGAGGAAGCGAGGCGCGTCGAGATCGAACACGGTGTGCGCGCGGGGCGGCGCGCCGTCCATTTGCTCGCGCGCGAGCGCCGGCAGGTCCGCGATGTTGTCGGGGCCGATGATGAGATCGAGGTGACCGACGCGCGCGAGAAGCTTCTCGCCCTCCTGCTGCGCGACGCAGCCTGCGACGGCGAGGACGAGGCCGGGATTCTTCGCCTTCAGCGGCGCGAGCTTGCCGACCTCGCTGCGCAGCTTCTGCTCCGCCTTCTCGCGGACGCTGCACGTGTTGAGGACGATGAGGTCGGCCTGCTCCGCGGACTCGGCGCGCTCCCACCCGCTCGCGCGGAGGACCTCCTCCATGCGATCGGAGTCGTGCGCGTTCATCTGGCACCCGAAGGTGTGGACGAGATAGAGGCCGGCCAAAGTCGCTTTCGTGTAGCACCGGAGGCGGGTGGTGTCACCGCGGTGTCAGGCCTCGAACTGGCTCCACTTCGGCAGCGCTGCAGCGAGCACGAGCACCACCCACACGAGATGTCCGTAGGAGTACTGATGATGCGGGTAGAGCCTCGATTCGAGGAACATCTGCAGCATCGCCAGGCCCACGTAGCCAAAGACGCCCCACTGCTTCCACATCCACATTCCGCCCGCGCACACGAGCCTCACCACGCTCGCGAGGAGCATCACGGTGAGGATCTTCTTGGCGTGAGCGACGTTCTGCACGGGATCGATCTGCCGCTCGGCGACGCGGTGGAGGGCCGAGAAGAACAGGATGGTGCTGGCGATCCCGAAGAGCGAACCGCCCGTGACCAGCAAAAGCAGCACGGTCAGCAGCGGGCCGCGCGGCGGCCGGTCGGACACGATGGGAGGACCGATCAAAACGTCTCGACCCTCTCCACGTAGTTCACGTGGCGCTCCTTCAGCTCCTTGAGGAGGAAGTCCACGCACGGGCGGCGGAGGCCCACCAGCTCCGGCGGGAATACGCCCTTGTCGGTCAACATGCCCTTGCCCAGCATGCGGATGGCGGCGGTCGCCGTGTAGCCGGTGGTCCGCGCCATGGAGTGGACGCCGCTCTCCTCGTCGAATGTGTCGAAGAGATCGAACGTCCAGCGCGTGCGCTTGCCGTTCTTCGTTCCCTCGACGATGACGCGCATGACGGTGACGTCCGCCTCGCCCGGCTGCAGCTTCCACATGGGAAAGAGAAGCTTGGCCGTGAGATCGAGGGGGCGGATCTTGGCGCCGCCGACGTCGATCGGGTCGGTCCCGAAGAAGCCCGTCGCCCGCAGGACCGCCATCTTCTCGATGTGGCCCGGGTAGCGCATGGTCTTCTCCTTCATGTTCGCGACCTTCATGGTCCTCGCCATGGTGCGCAGGCCGTCGGTGTTGAACGCCTCGAGGGTGCCGACCACGGGGAAGTCGAGGAGCTCAGGGTCGGAGAGCGCCGGCCGCGTCACGAGGTGCCCGTTCTCCACGTAGCGCGCGGGCCGCGTGTACTCCTCGATGACGTCGATCGGCGAGAAGACCGCGGCGTATTCGTACGGCCAGCGACGGACGCGCGGCAGCCCGCCCACGTAGGTGATGATCGAGTCGGTGGTGTCGAGCTGCGAGTACGCATGCCCGGCGAGCACGCTGCTCATGCCGGGGCCGACGCCCATGTCGACGAGGGCGGTGGCAGCGTGTTTCTTCGCGACGGAATCGAGCTCCAGCGGATCTTCGGGGAAGAACGCGATGTCGACGCAGCTCGTGCCGGTCTCGAGGACCGCCTTCAGGGTCCCAAACCCCATGAATCCAGGCACGGCGGAGAGGACGAGGTCGTGCTCGTTCGCGAGCTTCGTCACCTCGGCGAGGTTCGACAGATCCGTCTTCACGATACGGATCTTGGTGCCGCGAGCCACGCGCTCGAGCGCCTCGTCCCGGATGTCCGCGACGGTGACGTCGAACCCCACTTCCTTCGCGAGATCGAGGGCCATCGGCCCGCCGACGAGCCCAGCACCGAGCACCACGATCTTCATGGGACTGGAGTAATCGACCCCCGAGCGGGGGGGAAGGGAAGGAAGGGGAGGAATTCGAGCGGGCGCCGTAGGAACAGGTCGCGTCATGAAGACCCTCCTCAAGCTCGCCGCCGTCACGTCCGTCACCGCGCTGATGCTGGTGGCCGTCGCGGCCTGCGCGAAAAAGGATGACGCGAAGGCCGCGACGGAGAACGCTGGCGAGACGACGACCACGTCAGCCGCCGTGACCTCGGGCCCGGCGAGCTGCAGCATGGTGAACGAGCTCGGGACCTGCAACGAGTACAAGGCCGGGGCCACGTTCGGCCTCGAGAAGTCCCTCTGCGAAGGCTTCCACGGCAAGTTCGCGCACGGCGGCTGCTCCACTGAGGGCCAGCTCGGCTCGTGCGTCATGAGCGACGGCGAGGTGAAGCGGTACTACGGCTCCCTCATCGCCGGCGAGCACGCCTTGACCGTCGACGAGGCCAGGAGCGACTGCGCGAGCGACGCCGTGAAGGGCAAATTCACGCGGAATTGAGCGGGCAGCGGCGCTCCGGCTTTTGGCTTTCGCGCGCCGGCGTGCGACGATCGATGCGTGAACGCCCTAGAGCCGGGGAGTACGCTCGGCGGATACCGCATCCTTGCGCGCCTTCGCGCGGGTGCCATGGGCGTACTCTACCTGGCGCGTCGCATCGGTCCGGCAGGCTTTTCGCGCCCCGTCGCCATCAAGGTGATCCACGACCACCTCGCGGCGAACAAGCGCTTCGCGCGGATGTTCGTCGACGAGGCGAAGCTGTCGGCGCGCATCGACGACCCCAACGTGGTCCGTGTCGAGGAGTTCGGTCAGGCCGACGGTCGCTACTACCTCGTCATGGAGTACGTGCATGGCGCGTCACTCGCACAGGCCATCGCCGTCCTCCGCAAGCGCGGTCGCATTCCCATGGAGCTGGCCGTGGCGATGGCCATGCAGATCGCGGGCGGCCTGCACGGCGCGCACGAGGCCACCGACGAGGAGGGCGTCCCGCTCGGCATCGTCCATCGCGACGTCTCTCCGCACAACGTGATCGTCTCGTACAAAGGTACGGTCCGCGTCATCGACTTCGGGATCGCGAAGGCCCGTCAGGTCGGCGGCCAGACGAAGACCGGCTCGCTCCGGGGCAAGCTCGCGTACATGCCACCGGAGCAAGCGCGCTC